>JALZLY010000257.1 GCA_030858465.1 Deinococcota bacterium | reverse complement strand
GGGTAGAGCCGGGCGACCTCGTCGAGACGAGCTCTCGCGGCGGCCTCTTTCCGCGCGGCATCGTGGTGGGCACGGTCGTCCAGGTCAAGCCGAGGGATCCCAACAGCCTGCGGACCGAGCTCATCGTGCGCCCGGCCGTGGACCTGCGCGGCCTCCTCGAGGTCGCGCTGATCGAGCCCATCTAGCTACAGGTAGAGGGGCTTTGTGGCTTGCAGAGGACGACGCGCAGCCTGCGCCGCGAGATAGCCGGGGTCGGGCGGCGGGTCGTGGTAGTGGTCCAGGCCCGGAAAGTGCGTGCCGAGCTCGGCACGCACGAGCTTTCGCACCTCGCCGAGCGCGCGCAAAGCGTCACCCTCCCAGCGATAGGCCGCCGCGTAGACGCGCTCCCGGCCGGCGTCCAGGGTGACCACGCCGCGAGCGCCCCTGGGCAGGGCGGTCGCGGCCATCGCCTCGAGCGTCACCACGCCGCCGAGCGGCACACCCAGACCCCGCGCCAGCCCCTGGGCGCTAGCGAGGCCTACCCGCAAGCCGGTGTAGGAGCCGGGGCCGACACCTACCGCCAGACCCCTCAGCTCGAGCCTGCGCCTGCCCGCGCGCTCCAGCAGCGCGTCCAGCTCGAGCAGGAGCCGCTTGGCGTGGTCGCGGCCGACCCTTTCGGTGAAGCTTGCCACGGCGCCCTCCTCGGGTGACCAAAGGGCTAGGGCGAGGTAGGGGGTGGCGGTGTCGATGCCGAGAAAGAGGCCCGTGCTAGACGCATCCACTCGAGCAGTCTAACCCAGGATGCCGCCAAGCCCTTCAACCTTCAATCTTCAATTTTAAACCTTCCAGAGTGGCGCGGCGTCCTTCGGGCGTGAGCTCGAGCCGCAGCAAACAGGCGTCGGGGTAGTGGGCCAAGAGACCCTCGCCCCACTCGACCACCACCAGGCGCGCGCGCCCCAGGTAGTCCTCGAGGCCGAGTTCCAGGAGCGCCTCCGCCGAGGGCAGGCGGTAGGCGTCGATATGCACGAGCAGACCCTCTGGCGTCGGGTATTCGTGGATCAGGGTGTAGGTCGGGCTGCTCACCCTGGCCGGGGAGCCGAGCGCCTCGGCCAGGGCCTGAGTCAGGGTGGTCTTGCCCGCGCCCAGCTCGCCCGCCAAGAGGAGCAGGCTGCCGGCCGGCAGCAGGGTGGCAAGCCGCGCCGCCAGGGCGCGGGTGGCGGCCAAAGAGGAGAGCGCGACAGGGTCTCCGGGGCTCACCACGGTGAAACCGTACCCTCCGGCATCACGCGTCATCGTCCTGGTCGGCCACGCGCTCCTGGGCCACCTTGGGCGGCGCGGGCTCGGCGCCCTTTGGGGTCCGGACCGGGGCCCTGCCCAGCAGGCCGAACCGCTTGCAGATGCCGTAGAGGCCGGTGGAGGCGAACAGAATGGCGAGCGCGCTGACGATCACCCAGAGAAGCCCGCCCAGCGGGCTCTGAAAGGGTGAGAGCACGAGGGGTGCGGCGAGCGCGGTGACCCCGGTCGTCGCCGCGAGCAGCGCGCCCGCGTAGGCGACGCCCTCGTAGATGACGGGCAGCAAGAGGAGAAAGAGCGCCGCGGCGACCCAGCGCCAACTGCGGTTGCCGCCGCCGAAGGCCAGGTTGAGCAGGTAGAGCGGGTAGAAGGCCAGCAGGGCGAGCAAAATGACGGCGCTCGCGCGGACGAGACCCGGCCACCAGAGGCTCGAGGAGGCGTTGGCCGCCTGCAGGAGCCCGGCCTCGCGGCCCGCCAGGGCCCCCTCCAGGCTGCCGAGCTGCACAATCACCACGGCCGCGTCCTGGAGCCTCAGGGCCGGCGCGTGCTCGAGGTGGCGCAAGACCTCCGCCGTACGCCCGGCCTCGCCGCCGGCCAGGGGCTGCAACAGGGTTTCGACCTCGCCGCGGATCCCGGCGATCAGCTCCTGGGCAGGGGCCGTGAGCCCGCCCTCGAGGAGGGCGACGACCCGGGCGGCGCGGGCGTAGAGGCTGTCGATGACTTCCTGGGGGTCCCTGTAGCCGGACGCTTCATAGCTGTCAGCCAGACGGGCCAGCTCGGCGGCGGGCAAGCCGTGAGGTGCGAGACTGGCCTCGAGCGCCGCGCGGCCCGCCTCTGCGGCGGCCGGATCGGCGGCCTGTTCGGCAGCGCCGATCGCCTCGTCCCTCACGGCCTCGTCGCCCACCGCCTCGTCGCCCACCGCCTCGTCGCCCACGGCCTCGTCCGTCAAACGGTCGCCCGCTTCGGTGACCACGGCTGCATCTACCCGGACGGCGGTAGCTACCGCCACAGGTGTGGCCACCTCTAGCAAGGCGACCTCGTCTTCCGCCCTGTCGTCCGCCCTGTCGTCTGCTCTGTCGTCCGCTGCCGCATCCGCGATGTCGGCCGCGTCACCTTCGGCAACCGTGCTGAGCAACGGCTGGAAGGGGGTTGCAGTAGCCGGGCTGCTCTCGGTGGTCGGGGCTGGTTCGACTTCGGCCTCGGTGGTCGCTTCGCCTGCCTCCTCGGCCGCAGCCGGGACCGGCGCGGCCGCAGCCGCCTGCGCTGTCACACCGGCGAGCCCGGTCAGTTGCCCGCCCAGTTCGCCGAGCTTGCCCTCCAGAACCTCGGCGTCGCCCTCCAGGAGGGCGCCAAAGGCGCCGACGAAGAGGTCGGTCGCGTTCTCGCCGGTGTGCAGCGAGTCCTGAACGGGAATAAAGGCGGCGTAGGCAGCGGCCAGCGCCAGATAGGCGGCCTGCTCGTCGCTGGCCTGCAGCGCGCGCACCTCGTCCAGGCGCGCCTGGATATACTCGCCGACGCCCTGCTCAAAGCCGGCCAGGAGTTGCGCGAGCGAGCCGACGCCGGTGTCCAAGGCCTCTTGGCGCGCCGCGCTGAAGCCGGTGTCGCGGGCCAGGCGGCTCACCTTGCTCTGCGCCAGGGCGAGGTTGCCGCTAGCGGCCTCGACCAGGGCCGTCTCGTAGACGATGCGCTGCAAGCCGCCGCGGATCAGCGCGGCCCGGACCTGCAAGTCGCTGAGGCTGCGCCGGCCGATGGCGATCCGGGCCTGCGCGAAGGTGTCGGCCAGGCCGCTGCGCAAGGCGTCGCTGCGCGTCTCGCTGACCAGGGTAAGCGAGGCGTTCTCGGCGCGCTCCAGGCTCGCCAGGCTTTCCTCCGGATCGCTCACCAAGAGGCTGCTGCTCTCGCTCAGGTAGTCGACGGCCTGGGCGTAGCGGTCCAAGACCGGGATGTCCAGAGTGGGGGCGTCCTGAACGTTCTGGGCGAGGGCGGAGCAGGCGAAGCACAGGAGAAGCGCATATAAGCAGCGCAGGCTAGAGTTCATATCTCCTCCTCGAGGGCGGCCCGGGCTGAAAGCCGCGTCCAGACTCAGTTCCGGCTGAACGATCACCAGGAGGGCGTCTTGTCCGAGGGATGGGCAGGTCGGTCATGGTCGGATCCTGATAGGACTCGAGTCTACCTTACTCCGCAGCCGTGGCGCAGGGTTTAAGGCTGCGACCGTTTTCCGCTCGCGGCTTTCGCTTAGATTCGCGGTAGAATGGTGTTCGACTTTTGCGCGGGGAAGAGGAAGCCAACTTGAACGCAGTCCATACTGAACGAGGCAAGCGTGACGAAGAGACAGCAAAGCCCACCAAATCCAGCCAGGCGGACACTCCGGACCCCGTCGTCCGCGCCTCGAGCCTGAGAAAGCGCTACGGCTCGTTCGAGGCCGTCGCCGGCATCGATTTTGCGGTCGGGCCGGGCGAGTTCTTCGGCATGCTCGGCCCCAACGGCGCGGGCAAGTCGACCACCATGCGGATGGTCTACCGGGTCACGCCGCTCACTTCGGGCAGCCTGTCGGTCCTGGGCCTGACGGCCGGCCGCGACGACCGCCTGATCAAGGCCGAACTCGGCGTGGTGCCGCAGCTCGACAACTTAGACGAGCAGCTCACCGTCCTCGACAACCTGCTCGTCTACGCCCGCTTCAACGAGATCGTACCCGAGGTCGCGCGGCGCCGGGCCGCAGAGCTGCTGGACTTTCTCGAGCTCGCCGGCAAGGCAAAGGCGCCCATCCGCGAGCTCTCGGGCGGCATGAAGCGCCGCCTGACCCTAGCGCGCGGCCTCATGAACGACCCCAAGATCGTTATCCTGGACGAGCCCACCACCGGCCTCGACCCGCAGGTGCGCCTCACCCTCTGGGACAAATTGGACGAATTGCGGGCGCGCGGCGTGACCTTGATCATGACCACCCACTACATGGACGAGGCCGAAAGGCTCTGCGACAGGCTGGTCATCATGGACCAGGGGCGCATCGTGGCGGAGGGCTCGCCGCGCAAGATGGTGCGCGAGCAGGTCTCGCCCGAGGTGATCGAGGCCCGGCTCGAGGGCAACGACTTCGCGCGGCTCGAGCATCACGCCAAGCGCCTCGGCGCCGAGGTCCAACGCGCCGGGGACAGGGTGAGCCTGTTCGTGAACGACGGCCGCGAGGTTCTTAGGTCCTTGGCAGAGGATAGTATCTTCCTGAACGGCGCCTTCGTGCGGCCGGGCAACCTCGAGGACGTCTTCTTGAAGCTGACGGGCAGGGCACTCCGTGAGTAGGGCCCTGCGCAAGGCTTATGGCGGCCAGCAGCTCGTCAGCCTGCGGGCCGCCTGGCGCATCTGGGAGCGCAACCTGCGCGTCTACAAAAAGTCCTGGAAATACGTCTTGGTGCCGAACTTCTTCGAGCCGGTGTTTTATCTCCTGGGTCTGGGCGTCGGCCTGGGCGCCTACGTCGCCGAGGGCGGCGCCTTCGAGGGCGGCTATCTGGCCTTTATCGCGCCCGGTCTGATCGCCGCCTCGGCGATGAACGGGGCCTCGTTCGAGACGACCTACAACGTCTTCGTCAAGCTCAACTTCGACAGGATCTACGACGCCATGGTCACCACCCGCATCAACATGGAGGACGTGGCCCTGGGCGAGATCCTCTGGGCGGTGACCCGCGCGCTCCTCTACGGCGGCACCTTTTTTATCATCACCCTCGCCTTCGGCCTGCCCTTTTCGCCCTGGTCGCTGCTGATACCCTTCGCCATCGCCCTCACCGGCTTCTGCTTCGCGGCCATCGGCCTGGCCTTCACCTCGGTCATCAAGACCATCGACCTCTACTCCTACTACTTCACCATGTTCCTGACGCCGTCGTTTCTCTTCTCCGACATCTTCTTTCCCGTCGAGGACCGCTTTCCGGACTGGCTGGTGGCGGTGGCGCAGTGGACGCCGCTCTACAACGCCGTGCAGCTCATGCGCGGGCTGGCGAGCGGCGAGGTGGCGGGGCTGGGGTTCCCGGTGCTCTATCTGTTGACGCTCGCTACGGCGCTGTCGGTCTTCGCCATCACCAGGATGCGGCGGCGGGTGATCGTCTAGGAGCTGGGCGTGACCGAGCGCTTCTTGGGGCTCGAGGTCGCCTTGGCGCCTTTGGGCTTGGCGTCTCATGCTCTACACTGAGGGCATGGCCGAAGGTACGCCGCTTCACACTCGCCCGCCCGAGGGCGGAGCACCGCTCGTTCTCTACGACGGGAACTGCGCCTTCTGCAGCGCCCAGGCCGAGCGGCTGGGCAGGTTGGCAGGAGGCAGGGTCGTCTTGCGCCCCTTGCAGCAGGAGGGCCTGCTCGAGACCTTCCCCGGCCTCAGCCGGGACGAGGCCATGCGCGAGATGAAACTGATCGACGGGTGCGGGCGCGTTTACGGCGGCGCCGAGGCGGTGGTGAGGGCGCTCGAGCTGGGCGGCTCCGGTCTCGGCCTCCTGGCGCGGGCCTACTACCTGCCGGGCCTGCGCCCCCTGACCGACCGCCTCTACACCTGGGTGGCGAAGAACCGCTACCGGCTCTTCGGCCGCGGCGAGACCTGTGAGGGGGCGTGCCCTCTAGCCAAGCGAGACGTGGAGGACAGGGCGGGCTGAAGCCGGGTCGGCGGCGAGGCGTGGCCTGAGCTAGCTGCGCCTGACGGATTCCCGCTCCGCCAGCCCCTCCTCCTGCTTGACGAAGTCGACCTCCGGGCTGTAGGAGGGCACCTCGGGGACGACGTCCAGGATGAGGCGGGCGCTGCGGTCATAGGTGAAGTAGTTGTACATCCAGCTGAGCATCACGCTGACGCGGTTGCGAAAACCGATAAGGTTCAAGATGTGCACGAAGAGCCAGGCGAGCCAGCCGATGAAGCCCTTGAGACGCCGGCCCGAGGGCAGTTCGGCCACGGCGGCATTCCGGCCGATGGTCGCCATGATGCCGGGGTCCCGGTAGGTAAAGGCTGCTCCCCCTCTTTCGCCGCGCAGGCGCCTTAGCAGGAGCTCGGCCACGTACTTGCCGCCCTGGTTGGCGACGGGCGCGACCTGCGGCAGGAGCTGGCCCGCCCCGTCGACGCTGCCGGCGAGGTCGCCGATGACGAAGACCTCGGGGTGGCCGGGCACGCTCAGGTCTTCGTTGACCTTGACCCGAAAGCCGTGGGTGAGCTCGAGCCCGAGCCGGTCCACGAGCGGGTTGCCGCGCACGCCCGCGGCCCAGATGAGCGTCTGCGCGGGGATGCTCTCGCCGCTCTTGAGCTTCACCTCGCTTGCGCTGACCTCGACGACCGCCTCGTTCAGGCGGACATCGACGCCGCGCCGCCTGAGCACGTCCAGGGCGTAGGCGCTCGAGCGCTCGTGGAAGGGCCCGAGCAGGTGGTCGGTCATCTCGACCAGGATGACGCGGGTCATCGCCACGTCCACGTTCGGGTAGTCCTTCTTGAGGACCTGGCTGAAGAGCTCGACCAGCGACCCGGCCATCTCCACACCGGTCGGCCCGCCGCCGACGAGGACGAAGGTGAGCGCGCCCCTGTGAGCCAGGCCGGGGTTGGCGTCCACCCGCTCGAACTGGCTGATGACGTGGCTGCGCAGGTGAACGGCCTGAGGCAGGGTCTTTAGATAAAAGGCATGCTCCAAGACGCCGGGCACGCCGAAGTCGTTGGTGGTCGCGCCCGCGGCCAGGACCAGGGAGTCGTAGGGGACGGCGCCGTCCTCGAGCGCGACCTCCCGCGCGCTAAAGTCCACGCCGGTGACTTGTCCCATGCGAAAGCCCAGGTTCTTCTGGCGCTGGAAGATGCCCCGGGCCGAGTGGGCGACGTCCTCGGGCGTCAGCGCCGAGGTGGCGACCTGGTAGAGCAGGGGCTGGAAGGTGTGGTAGTTGTAGCGGTCGATGAGGGTGATGTCGGCGTCGCCGTGACGCAGGTGGCGCGCCGCCATGAGGCCGCCGAAGCCGGCGCCGACGATGACGATGCGGGGTCTGGGCTGAGGGCTCATGGGGGTCTGGGTCATGCCGGTCCTCCTGTGTAGGACACCTGTTTAGGACGCCTGCTGGGCGCTGTGGCGGCTCACGAGCTCGCTCAGGGGCAGCTCGAGCAGGCTCCCTACGACGAGGTCGGCCGCGGCGAAGTCGAGGCTGCGGGTCATCGGCCCCGGCACCGCCACGGTAAAGAGCCCGGCGGCCTTGGCGGCGCGGACGCCGTTGAGCGAGTCCTCGATGGCGACGGCCTCGCCGGGCCGAACCCCTAAGCCGCGAACGGCGGCGAGAAAGAGCTCGGGGTCGGGTTTGGTGCGCCTCACGTCGTCGCGGCAACGGATGACCGCAAAGCGCTCCAGCAGGCCCAGCCTGCCCAGGTGTCCCTCGACCCAGGCCCGCGACGAGCTCGAGGCTACCGCCAGCGCCACGCCCCGCCTCTCGGCTTCGCGGATATACTCCGCTACGCCGGCTAAGACGGTGAGCTTGTCGAGCTCCACAAGGTGCGCCTCCCTGCGCCCGGCCTCGACGCGCTCCCGCTCGAGGCTGCGGCCGAGCTGCTGCTCGAGCGCCTCCAAAGGGTCGAAGACGTTCTCGGCGGTGCCGATGCAGGGCAGCCACTCGGCGAGCCCCAGCTCGCAGCCGTGCTCGCGGTAGACCGCCTGCCAGGACGCGAACTCGGACGATTCGGTGTCCAGGATCGTCCCGTCGAAGTCGAAAAGGAGCGCGCGCAGCCTCATGGTTCCATTATGAGCGCAAGTGAAATAAAACGCAAGCTTTCAGGTATCCTAATGTCCTTTAGCGTAGCGGCTAAAGACTAGGCTTAATCCCAGTCCGCACCCAATCGTGCAGCGAGCGTATGACGCTGTTGTCGTCCTGCGCTTCCCCTTGTGCCAACCACTGGCTGACCACCTCTGCGGATACCTGTGGAAACACCGGGCTGTACTCGCGGGGAAGATAGGCTCCTGCCTGAAGCCCATACATACTCACCCGGCGATTCACACAAACCCACAGTTCCCCAACCCCCAGCTGGGCATAGAGGGCAAACTTGCGTTGCGAAGGGTTGGTAACGTCAACTTCTACCACTAGGTCGGGTGGGGGATCGCTGGCGAGGTCGATGCGCCTGCCCTGCACCTTGTCGGCATTCTGAATGTAGTAGCAGGCATCGGGCTCTACGCTCTGCTGCAAATCCTCACGGCTCAAGGTTGTGGAGGCGAACCCTTTGACCCTGAGACCGAACTCCAGGGTAAGCGTGGTGATGATGCGCTCGAGCAGGTGCTTATAACTTTCGTGTTCATCGGACGGCATAGTGATCTCCAGCACCCCTCGGTCATAGGTGAGCCGTGCGGAGCGCTCATCTCCCAGGTCACGAAGCATGGCCCGATACGTTGACCAGCTAATGTCGTGCAAGACTACTTGTTGGGTGATGGGTTCGTGAATAAGAGCCATAACAGACTCACCCACTCTCAGCTAGTTTGACATCCAGCTCAGACCGATAACGCGCAGTGCATCCGTCAAAAAGTTCGGCGTCAGGGCGCTCGTCCTCGGGCCAACTGGCGATGCTCCGGTTGCTTTGCCGTTCGTTGCTCAAGGTTGCCTCACGTCTACCATTGTAAGCGATTGGATGTAAGCGATTGGAGCTATCCAGCTAACATCCGCGACCATGGCGTTGCGGCTGCAAAGGATTGCAGCTTCACGGGGAGCCGCAAACATCATCGGCGGGAATGCGCTTCGCAGTGCCGCCAGAGAGTTAACCCTGCTTTGTGGAACTGAAAAATCCCTCGGGCAAATGTTGAAAGTCAGATCCAAAAATTATAAATTATTGTCAGGATAAATTTAAAAGGAGCCCCACATGATCGAAGTGACCGCGGCCAAGGCCAGAAAAGACTTCACCGAGCTGTTAGACCGTGCCGAAGCGGGCGAGACTATCACCGTCACCCGCCACGGCAAGGTGGTCGCTCGCATCGTCCCTGCCGACACCCGGCCCTGGGGGGATATGGAGGCGTTTCGCAAGCGTCTTACGGTCAGCGGCAAACCGGCGAGCCAGATGGTCATCGAGGAGCGCCGAGAGGCCCGCTAGTGACCTATTTGGACGCTTGCGCAACTATTCCCTTCTATCTTCCCGAAGTGCTGAGCGAGGAGGTGGACGCCTTGATCCGCGCCTGCAAAGACCCGTTCATGAGCAACCTCTCGGCCCTCGAGGTGGTCTCGGTCATCGCCCGCAAGGTCCGCGAGGGCGGCATGGACCGCGCCGACGCGAGCGCTGCCCTCGGCCTCTTTGAGAGCCATCGCCGCGCCCTGCTATATGAGCCTCTCGAGATCGGCGCTCGACACGTCGTGGAAGCCGAACGCCTGATCCGCACGCTCGAGCATCCCCTCAAGACCCAAGATGGGATACACGCTGCCGCTTGTCTTTTGGAAGGTCATCGTCTCGTCACCGCCGACAAGCAACTCGCGCGCGTCGCCGACTCCCTGGGGATCCCTACCGTTTACCTCGAGGCGGCTTGAAACAAAGGCCTCACTCGCCGGCCATCTTGAGCGCGATCATCCGGCCCGTCGGGGTGTCGGCGATGCCGCCCTCGCCGGTCTCGCGCAGCTCGGGCGGCAGCATCCTGCCGACCGCGGCCATCGCCGAGACGACCTCGTCGGGGGGAATGACCGACTCGAGCCCGGCCAGCGCGAGCTGCGCGGCGCTGACCGCGTGGACGCTGTAAAAGGCATTGCGCGAGACGCAGGGCACCTCGACGTAGCCGCCCACGGGGTCGCAGACCAGGCCGATGGTGTTCATGAGCGCCATCGTCGCCGCGTGGACCGACGCTTTGGCGCCGCCGCCCAGCAGCTCGGTGACGGCGGCGGCGGCCATCGCCGCCGACGAGCCGATCTCGGCCTGGCAGCCGCCGCTGGCGCCCGCGATGAACATCTTTTTGGAGATGATCTTGCCGATGCCGGCGGCCAGGACCAGCGGCATCAGCATCTTCTCGTCGTCCAAGCCCAGGTGGTCGGCCACGCCGATCAGGGCGCCCGGCACCGTGCCCGCGCTGCCGGCGGTCGGCGCGGCGACGATACGCCCCATGCGGGCGTTTTCCTCGTTGACGGCCATGGCGTAGGCCTGGACGCGCTTGAGCAGGGGCGCGTTCAGCTTGTCGCCCGCGTCGTGGAGCGTCTTGGCGTTCCAGCCGACCATGCCGGTGCGGCTCGGCGCGGTCGAGGCGAGCCCGCGCCGCACCGAGTCGCGCATCTCCAAGAGGCGCGCGCGCATCGCGTCCAGCATGTCGCCTTCGCCCAGGCCGGAGTCGGCCAGGTCTTCGGCGAGGACGGCCTTAGAGGCCGGACCCGTGACCGCGGCGAGCTCGGCGAGCGTCACGGCCCGCCTCCGACGGTGCCCGACTTGGTGCCGGCCTCGTGAGGAGAGGGTGAAACCGGGGCGCCGCTCATCACCTCGGGCAGCATCCTGAGCCAGCTCACGTAGGGCAGCTGCGTCAGGTAGTCGAGGGCATATTGTGCCAGGCGCTTGTCGAGTTCGATGGACATCATCGCCTGGCCGCCGCGCCGCCGCCGGGCCGAGTGCAGGGTGGCGATGTTGACCTCGTCGTCGGCGATGACCCGGGCGACCCGGGCGATGATGCCGGGGGTGTCGGTGTGCTGCACGAGCAGCGTGTGCAGGGCGCCTGAAAAGGCGCTGTCGAAGTCCTTGACCGCGACGACCTTGACCGCGCCGCCGCCCAGGCTCGAGCCCGTGACGCTGATCCCCTCCTCCTGGTCGTTTTGCAAGGTGATGCGCACCGTGTTGGGATGCACGTCGCCCAGGTCGGTACTCTTGAAAGAGAGCTTCAGCCCCTCGCGCTCGGCGAGGGCGAGGGCCTCGGGCAGCCGCGCGTCGTCGGGCCGCCAGCCGAGCAGACCGGCGGCAAGAGCCAGCTCGGTGCCGTGGCCCTTGCCGGTCTTGGCAAAGGAACCGTGGAGCTCCAAGCCGGCCCGCGTAGGCGCGCCCAGCAGGGTGTACCGGGCCAAGAGGCCCAGGCGGCAGGCACCCGCGGTGTGCGAGCTCGAGGGCCCCACCATGACGGGCCCGATCATGTCGAGGAGGCTCATTAGGGCCAGTCTAGCACCCCGTCCGGGCCCTGTCGGGCTCGAGTCCGGCGGGAAGTATAAAGGCAGGCGTCAGAACCCAGAGGAAGGATGTCTTCTGGCTCCTGACGCCTCAGGGTTCAGCTCGCCTTTTTCCTGCCCCCTCGCTTGCCGCCGGCCTTCTGAGCGCCCTTGATGCGCTCCTTGAGACCCTTGCCGGGTTTGAAGGCCGGATAGCTCGACTCGGGGATGCTGATGCGGTCGGTGGTGCCGGGCTTGACGCCGGTGCGAGCCTTGCGGGCGCGCACCTCGAAGGTGCCGAAGCCCGTGAGCTGGACCTTGGTGCCCTGGTCCAGGTGCTGGCCGATGTGCTCGATCATGCTGTCTACGACCGTCTTGACGTCCTTTTTCTTCATGTCCGAGCCCTGGGCGATCGCGTCAACGAGTTGCGCCTTGGATACCGTCGCTTGCTTAGCCATGAGATCTCCTCTTTGGTTTTGACTTCGCGGCTACTCTAGCATGTAAGGTGGCAGTTATCAAGTCCCCTACAGCCCTACCGAATTTGCTCCGTCCTGGACGGGCGTAATGAATTCACCTCGCTGTGCTGCAGGAGATAGTGCCTGCTGAACGCTGTTTTTAGAGTGCTGCGGGGTGTGGCCCGGCTGCCGACACGGCGCGAAGGGAGCAAGTAGGAGCCCAACTGTGAAGTTTTTAACACCCATCACCCGCGCTGGGTCATCCGCTCTGGGCGGATTCGCTGCGCTGCGCCTCGGGCGGGATGAGCGCCTGGACGCGCGCCATCAGCGCCCTCGTGAGCGCGACCATCTCCTCGCGGCTCTTGCCCTCGGGGTAGATGGGCTCGCCAAAGGCGACACGGTAGGCCCGGCCCTCGCGCCAGATGGCGGTAGGGATCAGGGGCGCTCGCGCGCGCTGGGCCAAGAAGGCGGCGCCGTGAAAGGCCTGGCCGGCTTCGGCGTAGCGCGTGCCCTCGGGAAAGATGCCCACGGCCGTGTCCGCCCTGAGGCGCCTGAGCGCCTCCTTGATGGCGCTGGTGTCGCCCTTCTCGCGGTCCACCGGGAAGGCCTTGAGCCGTTCCACCACCCAGCGCACGGGCTGCCTTTCGAAGAGCTCCTTTTTGGCCATATAGTCGACTTCCCTGGGCAGGACGCTGCCCACGAGCGGCGGGTCGAAGGCCGAGATGTGGTTGCCCGCGATGACGGCGCCGCCCGTAAGCGGCACCCTGTCCCGCCCGTAGACCTCGAGGCCGTAAAAGAGCCGCAGGAAGTTGCGAAACACGAAGCACGACAGGTAGTAAAACCACATGGACCTGAACCTCGCCAGGGACAGCCGCTCCATAGTCTAAGTATTCCTTTTCGCGCGGCGAAAGGGCAAGCCCTGTTCAGCTCTTGGCGCGCTCGAGGCTGCGCTCTACGCGCGCCGCGGCTTGCGCTACCTTTTTCAAGGCGGACCACAAGCCGGCGAGATCGTCGGGGTCTTGCGCGGCGGTCCGCGCCAATGCCAGACTGGCCTTGACCAGCCTGAACGCCGCGCTGTTCAGCGGCGGCTGACCCGAGCCCCCGCGCAACTTTTCGGCTCGAGCCACAAGCTCATCGAGCTCGGGGCGCCAGTCCCTCGCGGCCTCCCTTTGCCCTTTGGCCGGCGCTTGCGCTCCCTCCGGCAGGCTCTCGATAATCCGGCCACGCTGCTTGGCGGCCAGGTAGCTTTCCTTCAGACCCGCTGAGATGCCTCGTCCGAAGGAGACGTTGTAGCCCTCGAGGAGCCCGTCGTAGATGATCTTGCCCTTGAAGGGCAACAACACCGCCTTGACCAGAAAGGGCAGGCTTCTGGGCACGATGTCTTGAAAGCCGTCGTGGAGGGCCAGCACCCCATAGACGCGGTCGTCGCCGGAGATGAAGACGGCATGTTTCTTCAGCAACCGCTCGATATAGAACTCGCCCGCCACGACATGCTTCCAGCCGGCGATGACGGCCAGCCTATCCTCCGCGTAGCCTTGGGGGTTTTTTTCGATGAAGGCGTCGATCAGCTCGGGGCTGGCAAAAAGCGCTCGGCGCACGCTCAGCTTGGTTTCGCTCGAGCAGGCGCGGTAGTCCTCGAGCGTAGCGATCTCGGGATGGAGGCGGAGGTTTTGGTTGACGAAGCTTTGCAGCGCCCACATCAGCTCGAAAAAGAGGTCTGCCTCTTGCCTGGACAGCTTCATCCCGCCATTTTACAGCCTGCGCCGGGCCCACGCCGGGAATGACAAGACCAGGGACAGGAAACCAGCCAAACCCGGCTGGGCGCCTGCCGCTAGCCCGCCGTCTGGCGTGAAGGGGCTTGAGGTGTCACGGGCTCCCTCGAGTTGGGCTGCGCCAGCGCGTCCTCTCGGCGCGCAGAGGCGGGGCGGTGCTCAGAAGCTGCTCGTCTCGGCCTCGGGGAGGGCGAAGCTGCGGGCAACAAAAACCGTTGGAAGCACCCCGCTGTTTGGCCGTGACTCCGCTGTGACGGCTAAGGGACTCAACAGGCTTTTATCACGAGGGAAGAGATCACTGACTAAGACGCAAGGCAACATCTCTCCTTCGACCCTCTCAATTTAATGAGAGCGTGTGGGAGGAGGTTCGCATAAACTGAAGAGACGTTCATGATAGACGTTTATGGTAAAAGCCTGGGGAACTCGATGGAAAAGTCTTTGAACGGGGAGAAATCTGTTAGAATAACGAAAATTTTAGGAGGTGCTATGAAACCTTTAGTTATAAAACCTTTGGTGATTTTTCGGTATGCCGTTTTCAGCATGCTCTTTATCATGCTTCCCGCCGCGCTTGCGCAGAGTTCCCAAACGGGTACGGGCGGGGCCGCGGCTACCGTTGACGGCCACGCGACCCAAGTTGCCTTAGCCATCTTGAGCCAAGGAGGCAACGCGGTGGACGCGGCGGTAGCGGCCGCCGCCGTCATCAACGTCACCAACCCCTTTAGCGCGGGCATTGGCGGCGGCGGCTTTATGCTCGTTTACTTGGCCGACGAAGGCCGCGTACTAAGCATCGATTCCAGAGAGATGGCGCCCGCTGCCGCTAGGCCGGACATGTTCATCGACGAAGCGACAGGCGAGCCCATTCCCTTCCGGCCTGAGCGCATCAGCAGCGGTTTGTCCGTGGGGGTGCCCGGCACCTTGGCGGGTTGGGACGAGGCGTTACGCCGCTACGGCGCCCTCGACCTCGCCACGGTCTTAGCGCCCGCCATCGCGCTTGCCGAGGAGGGCTTTGAGATCAGCGAGGTCTTCGCCGGCCAGGTGGAGAGCAACCTCGAGCGCTTTGTCGCTTTCCCCGCGACCGCCGAGCTTTATCTGACGCCTGAAGGAACTGTGCCGGAGGCCGGCAGCCTGCACCGCAACCCCGACCTCGCCGAGACCTTCCGCCTCATCGCCCAGGGCGGCATCAACGCCTTTTACCGGGGAGAGATTGGCGAGGACCTCGTCGCCGTCGTGCAGGACCCACCTGCCGCTGCCGACCCGCCCTTTACCATTCGCGGCCAAGACATGACCATGGCGGACTTGGACGCCTACTTTGCGCCCGTTCGCGACGTCACCAGAAGCGACTACCGGGGCTACGAGATCTTCGGCATGGGACCGCCCTCGAGCGGCGGCCTGACGGTAGGACTCGTGCTCACTATCCTAGAGGGCTTTGACCTTGGCACGATGGAACGTGAGGAGGCCCTTCACCACATGCTCGAGGCCATGCGCTTAGCCTACGCCGACCGTGGCCGGTACATGGCCGATGCCGACTTTGTAGGCGTTCCGGTGGCGGGTTTGCTCAACCCGGACTTTGCCGCCAGCCGCCGCGAAGGCATCACCGGGGAAGTGAGCCTCGCTCCCGAGGCGGGCGATCCTTTTAACTATCAGGAGAACCCGGTCGAGCCCCTCCAGCCCGTCTCCTGGACCCCTAATGGCGATACCGGGAGCATCAGCACCACGCACCTGACAACCTCCGATGCCGCGGGCAACGTGGTGAGCTACACCTACACCATCGAGACCATCGGCGGCAGCGGCATCGTGGTGCCTGGCCGCGGCTTTTTGCTCAACAACGAACTCACCGACTTTAACGCCGAGCCGGGCGGAGCCAATACGGTGGAGCCGCGCAAGCGCCCGCGCTCGAGCATGGCGCCGACGATCGTCTTAAGAGACGGCCGGCCGGTAGTGGCCTTAGGCTCCCCCGGCGGCGCGACCATCATCACCACGGTCATCCAGACGCTTATCAACATGATCGACTTTGATATGTCCTTGCCTGACGCCATCAACGCGCCCAGAGTAGCAAACTTAGGCGGCGACACCACGCTGGTTGAAACCAACGTCGAAGCCGAGCAGGCCCTGCTCGACGCGCTCGCGGCAAGAGGCCATGATTTTAATCCCACACCGGAGATAGGCGCGGTCACCGGCATCTTCTTTAACGAAGACGGCACCGTGACCGTTGCGGCTGAAGCCTTGCGCCGGGGCAGCGGTGTGGCTCGAGTCGAACACCCCGCGGAGTAGTTACGGTCAGACTGCTTAAGCGGGGAGCTTACGGGCGTGCTCCATGCCGCCTTCCTCGCCGTGCTCGTCAGCCTCTGCGAGGCGTACACAGTCTGCGGTAGCAGGCGCTACGGCACGCTCGGCGGGGTTGGCTTCGCCCTCGCGGTGGTCGGCTCAAGCCTTATGCTGAACGGTTTCGGCGTCGTCCTTTTCGGCTTGGTGTTCGGGCGAACGTCGTGCGGGCGCTCAGCGGGATCGGGCTTTTCACAACGGTCCTCCTGATCGGGCTCTTTGCTCTCATGGTCGGTAACGTCCTTCTCGCTTTCGCCACCGCGCGCCGAACAGACGCCCCCGGTGGTTTGCTGCTATCTTCGCGCTCGGAGTTGCGCTCGCCGTGGTCTCTCCTGCCGCCGGGAGCATCTTCTGGCTCGGCATGGCCTACCTCTTCTGGCAACAAGGTCGTCTGGCGGCTGCGGGCGGGAGGCGCGGTCAGAGCGGCTCGAGCCTGACGCTATAATGCAAGCTCTATAATGCAAACTCTCGCGAGTTAGGATGACGAGCCATGCCACAAGCCATGACCATCTTGACGCCTGACCAGCGCATGCGGGTCTTCGTGAGTTCGACCTTGCAGGAGCTGGCGGAGGAGCGTTCAGCGGCAAAAGAGGCTATGGGTGTAAGGGTAGACGTGCATGTTTCAAGCGCAAGGGCGGCGCTTGATAAGCCACTCGAGCTGAGAACGAGAATGCTCGAGCCCGACACCGTGAGCCCCGGCTCGGTTGCGATTCAGGTCGCTTGCGATTCCTTGTCGCGCTCGAGCCGCGCCAACTCGCTTTCGTCCAAGAGGGGTTCCATCTCGCCCGCGCTGGACTCGCCGGCGATCTCGCTGCGATGGTCGATCTCGGCGGCGATCACGGCGCCGAGCAGGTAGAGGAGCAGCGACAAGTAGAGCCAGAGAAGCAGGAGCATCAAGGTGGTGATGACGCCGTAGATGATGTTGAACTGGTCGCGGTCCAAAAAGGTGAGAACGAGTTGCCGGGCGATCACCGTCATGATGACGGCAAAGAGCGCGCCCAAACAGGAACTCAGCCAGGAGGCGCCGCGGTGGGGCATGTAGCGAAAGGAGAGCGCGTAGATGGCCGTGGTCATCAGGCCGCCGAGGCCGCCGCTAAACACCCCCGAGGGCAAGTTGATCTCATCGATGGCGGGTAAGGGGTGGATGTCGAAGCCGGCCAGGCTGCGTTGCAGGGCCTCCAGGCCCTGCTCGACGTTGGTGAGCACGATCGACGAGATGGCCTCGAAGGAGATGACCAGGCCCACGCTCAAGACCAAGAGCAGGCCGATGATGCGCTGGCGCCAGAAGGGCCGCATGCTCTTGGACTCGAAGATGACCTCCAGGGCGAGCTGCAAGGAGGTGAAGAAGTTGCTGCCCGCCCAGATGAGCACCAGGACTGAAAAGACCACCGTGAAGAAGGCGCCGTCCAGGAGGATGTGCTCCAAGGCCTCGTAGCCCTGCTGCGCCAAGATGTCGGTGCTCTCCTCCAAGGGCAGCATCTGCGACAGGAGCGTGGTGATGGCGACGCTCGCCTGCTCCGAGAGGTCGGGGCGGTTGCGCAAGAAGACGCCGATGCCGCCCGCGAAGAGCACCAGGAGGGGCCCCAGCGAAAAGGAAGCGTAGTAGGCCAGCGCCGCCGCCAGGAGGGGCGGTCTCGAGGCGCCGTAGCGGCGCACGAGGCAGCTCATGAACTGACCGACCTCGGTCTTCTTCAATGCCGTGAAGGTTTCCTTCAGTCTCTTCATGACTACTCTTTATGACCCTCCGCCGGGGTGACCTGACCCGATTATAGGCCGCCGCACCCGGCGACAAAGGGTACTGAGTCGCCCTTGGCTATCAGGTCGCCCCTAGGGGTCAGCTCGCCCTTGGCTTGACGACGTGCCGCTCGCGGCGGCGGTCCAAGTAGAGCGCGAACAGCACGCCCGCCAGGGCCACCAGCCCCTGCAGCGTGATCCAGGTCTGCGGCGAGGGCGCGAGCGGCAGGGCGACGGCGAAGAGTTCGGTCTGCGCCAGGCGCCAGGCGACCAGCAGAGGCATGAGGTGGAGCAGCGGCGAGAGGACGAGTGCCGGATAACGCCAGCCGTACTCGAGCCCCAAGATGCCCAGGAGCCCAGCGGAGATGACCAGCGGCTGGAGCACCAGCCAGTCGCTCGAGCCGCTCACCAGCCCCAGGGGCGGTGCCAGGATGACGATCAGGTAGGCGAAGCTCGCCCGCACCAGGACGAAGGCCAGGTAGGCCAGGAGGGTGACGCCCAAGCTCCTGAACAGCTCCGGCACGGGCGCGGCAGCGATCGCCACGGCGGCCAGGAAGAGGAAGAGGCCGATGACGGGATGCGCGGTTCTGGGCAAGGTGGCCGCCGGGCTCACGCGCGGGCCCTTGTCTCACGGGCCCTTATCCCACAGGCCTGCATCTAGGCGACCTCCGGCATGGCCTCTCGCTTGGCCTCTCGCCTGAGGCGCGCGGCGATCTCGGGCACCCGGCGCAGGTAGTCGCCGGTAGACGAGCCCGGGTGCGCGGCGACGGTCTCGGGCGTGCCCTCGGCGACGACGCTGCCACCCCGGGCGCCGCCGTCGGGGCCCAGGTCGATCACCCAGTCGGCGGTCTTGACCACGTCGATGTTGTGCTCGATGACGATGAGGGTGTTGCCGCCGTCCACCAGGCGGTGAAGGACGCCCAGGAGCTTGTTGACGTCGTCGAAGTGCAGGCCGGTGGTGGGCTCGTCCAGGATGTACATGGTCTTGCCCGTGCTTCTCTTGCCGAGTTCGGAGGCCAGCTTGACGCGCTGCGCCTCGCCGCCCGAGAGCGTCGGTGAGGGCTGGCCGACGCGGATATAACCAAGCCCCACGTCCTTCATGAGCTGGAGCTTGCGGGCGATGGCGGGAATATTTTCAAAGAACGCCAGACCTTCCAGGACGGTCATGTCGAGCACCTCGGCTATTGACTTGCCGCGGATCTTGACCTCCAGGGTCTCGCGGTTGTACCTCGCGCCCTTGCAGACCTCGCAGGGCACGTAGATGTCGGGCAGGAAGTACATCTCGACCTTGACCGTGCCGTCGCCCTTGCAGGCCTCGCAGCGCCCTCCCTTGACGTTGAACGAGAACCTGCCCGGCTTGTAGCCGCGCTTGCGCGCCTCGGGGGCGCGGGTGTAGAGGTCTCTGATCTCGGTGAAGATGCCCGTATAGGTGGCCGGGTTGCTCCGCGGCGTGCGGCCGATGGGGCTCTGGTCGATCTCGATCACCTTGTCGACGTGCTCTTCGCCGTCGATGCGCTTGTGGGCGCCGGGGTGCTCCTTGGCGCGGTAGAGCCGCTTGGCCAAACTCGCGTGGAGGATGCGGTGGACGAGGGTGGACTTGCCCGAGCCCGAGGCACCGGTGATGCAGGTCATGGTGCCCAGGGGAATCGTCACGTCGATGTTCTTGAGGTTGTGCTCGGTCGCGCCGACGATGGTGAGCCTTTTGCCGTTGCCCTCGCGGCGGCCGCCCGGCACGGCGATGCCCTTCTCGTGGCGGAGGTAGGCCGCGGTCAGCGAGCCCGGGTGCCTGATCAGCTCCTCGGGCGTGCCCGCCGCCACCACATGGCCGCCGTGGACGCCGGCGCCCGGTCCCAGATCGACCAGATAGTCGCTGGCGCGCATCGTCTCCTCGTCGTGCTCGACGACGATCAGGGTGTTGCCGAGGTCGCGCAGGTGCAGAAGCGTCTTTAAGAGCCGGTCGTTGTCGCGGGGATGCAGGCCTATAGAGGGTTCGTCCAACACGTAGAGCACCCCGGTCAGGCCCGAGCCGACCTGCGTCGCTAAGCGGATGCGCTGGGCCTCGCCGCCCGACAGGGTGTTGGCGCTGCGGTCGAGGGTAAGATAGTCGAGGCCGACCGACTCCAAAAAGCCCAGCCGGGCGCCCACCTCGCGCAAGATGGGCGCGGCCACGGTGGCGCCGGGTTCGGGCAAGTCGAGCGCCCCAAAAAAGCCCACCGCCTCGAGGACCGTCATGTGGGAAACTTCGGCGATGTTCTTGCCGACGACCGTGACCGCTAAGACCTCGGGCTTGTAGCGCGTGCCCCCGCACTTGGGGCAGGGAACCAGCGCCATGAAGGCCTCGATCCGCTCCCTCGCGCCCTCCGAGGCGCTCTCCTGGTAGCGGCGCTCCAAGTTGGGAATCACCCCCTCGAACTGGGTGCTGAACCTGAAGGTCTCCTTGCCGTCGCGCTTATAGACCACGTCGAAGGCTTCGTCGCTGCCGTAGAGGATGATCCGCCGCGCCGTTTCGGGCAGGTCCTGCCAGGGCGTCCTCAGGTCGAAGTCGAGCGCCCCGGCGACCGACTTGAGCCGGTCCCAGTAGAAGATCTTGGAGCCGCTCTCGCGCCCTTGGCTCCAGGGCTGAATCGCTCCCTGGCCGACCGAGAGCTCGGGGTCGGGGACGATCAGCTTGGGGTCGAACTCCTGGCGGAAGCCCAGGCCGGTGCAGCCCTCGCAGGCGCCGTAAGGGGAGTTGAAGGAGAACGAGCGGGGCTCGAGCTCCTCCAAGGCGGTGCCGTGCTCGGGGCAGGCGAAGCGTTCGCTGAAGAGCTCGTCGGCGCCGCTGTCGGGCAGAAAGGCGCGCATCAGGCCCTCGCCCTTTTGCAGCGACAGCTCGACCGACTCGGCCAAGCGCGAGCGGTCCTCGTGGGTGAGCTTGAGCCGGTCGATGACCACGTCGATGTCGTGCTTCTCGTACTTTTCCAGGTTGAGCTTGACGGCCTCGTCCAGGGTCACCACCTCGCCGTCGACGCGCACGCGGGCGAAGCCCTCCTTCTTGAGGCCCTCGAAGAGCTTCCTGTACTCGCCCTTGCGGCCGCGCACCAGCGGCGCCAGGACGAGCGCGCGGGCGTCCGCGAAGCGCTCCAGGAGCCTACCCACGATCTCCGAGGCGGACTGCTTTTCGATCGCCCTGCCGCAGACCGGACAGTGCGGCTTGCCGACGCGGGCAAAGAGCAGGCGCAGGTAGTCGTGGATCTCGGTCACCGTGCCCACGGTACTTCTAGGGTTGTGCGAGGTGGTCTTCTGGTCAATGCTGATGGCCGGGGACAGCCCCTCGATGGCGTCCACGTCGGGCTTGTCCATCAGGCCCAGAAATTGCCGGGCGTAGGCCGAGAGCGACTCGACGTAACGGCGCTGGCCCTCGGCGTAGATGGTATCGAAGGCCAGGGTGGACTTGCCCGAGCCCGACACGCCGGTAAAGACGATGAACTTGTTGCGGGGCAGCTCGAGCGCGATGTTTTTGAGGTTGTGCTCGCGGGCGCCGCGGATGATCAGGTTCTGCAAGGGACGTTGCCTCCTATGGTGGGCTCTAGTGGTGAGCTCTAGTGGTGAGCTCTAGCGCTGGCCCGGCAGCGGACTCGGGCCCGGAGCGCAGGGCGGTACACGCCTAGGAGCGGGCCCCTTGGAGCCCGCCCGGAAACATACAAGTATATCAGAGGGCGCCACTGGGGCGGTAGCCTGTTCGATAACCCTCAGGCTTTTATCATGAACAGTAGCGGGCTTGAAAAGAGAGGCGCGTCCGTTGCAGCGGGTGTTAGGCGTCAACTCCTCAGCGGCGAGAAGATTTGGCCTGATTCGCTGAAATTTTCATCAACAAGCGTAGTGCCTCATTGACCGCTTCTTCATTAGGAAAGGCTCGTGCCACGTCGTCGTCAAGACGAATCAGGTGCATTCCCTCACGGTACTGAGCGGCGTACTTGCCACGTACAGCCCCTTTGAGTTGTAAAAAATCGTACTCGGAGCGTAAATCGTCATCGTGTGTCACCTCAACCTCCTTTCTCATAAAACTTCCGTTCATGCTTGGTTAACGCGCGTGCGCTGATGAGACGAATGCGACCACCTCTGTCGGTGTGTGCCACGATCAGGGATGTCCTTGTGCTGAGAGTCCTGCTGTAAGATAGCGCTGCTCGTAGCTCGAGTGGTCCGGATCATCGAACGTCAGAGATAATGAATCGACAAAGACGGTCGCAGCTTCCTGAAATGAGGCGCCGTGCTTGCTGAGGTTCGTTGCCGCCTTCTCAGGATCCCATTCAAAATGCACCTGTCTAGCATAGCACCCTCAGCGCCATACTTTGCCTATGACTGATGCCTAACGGCAAAGCTTAAGTCGCGCAGGGGCGAGCTGTTCATCCATAACACCCAACCTCGCTGAGCAGAAACTCGATCATCAACCGATCGATGCGCTCAGGTTGGTCGAGCTGAAGCCAGTGGCTCGCGTTCTCGATACGCTCGTAACGCCACGGTGGTGCGTATCCGCAACCGGTGCCGAGGCAGCACGCATCATGATGCGCAGATGTTATGATGTCAACATGCGCACCACCATCGACCTGCCAGACGACCTGCACCAGCAGGCGAAGTCGATCGCCAGGGACACATCACGAACGTTGAGCGAGACGGTCGCTGAGCTCATGCGGCGCGGCCTGGAGCAGGGGAGGCCGGCAGAGATTTTCCGTAGCCAACGGACCGGTCTCCCCGTGGTGCAGCTTGGCATCGTCATCACCACCGAGGACGTTCGCGCCTTAGAAGACGACGCGTGACCGTTCTCCTAGACGCCAACGTACTGATCGCGCTTGTCGTGGCCGACCACGTTCACCACGAGGCTGCTGAAGTCTGGCTCGCAAACGCCAAGGGTTGTTTCGCGACCTGTCCCATCACCGAGGGTAGCCTGGTGCGGCTGCTCATACGCGAAGGTCAATCGGCCAACACGGCGAAAGCGGTCGTGTCGGCGGTGGCAAACGACCCTCGCCACGAATTCTGGCCGGACGGTCTGTCATACCGCGACGTATCGCTGAAAGGCGTTATCGGCCATCGGCAGGTGACCGATGCTTACCTCGCGCAGCTCGCGCGAACCAATCGCGGTCGCCTGGCAAGCTTCGACCAGGGTCTGGCCAAGCTTCACCACGACATCGTCGAGGTGGTGCCCATACAGTGAGAACACAGCGAGAACACAGTGAGAACACGGCGAGAACACAGCCCGCCGAGCCTGCATCGACAATATAGACGATATAGTCGTAGACTCGCGGATTCATGTCAATTCCTCTCTGGCAACTGTCGGAACGTTCACCGCTTCGAGCAGGATGGGGGTCGCTGGGGCTGGCTCTGAGGTGCGGGCCGTCCGCAAAGAGGAGCTCGAGCAGGCCGTTCTCGCTGAGCGGTCCGCTAAACCACTCGGCGAAGGTCTGGCCGTCGCAGACATAGGCCACCGCTTGGCCGTCCATGACCCTGAGGGCGATGAAGGCGTCCGAGCCCGCGAGCTTAGCGGCGAAGCCTGGGCGCTGGTGACGAGGAGTAGGCTGAGCAGGGATAAGTGAGCAGGGATAAGAGGGTATGGCGGAATACGTGCATGGTGTTTCGTTACCCCTCGAGCCCGTACAATTCACGCTCCCACAGCCACCCGGTCACGCGCTCTATCCCGGTGCTCAGGTGGCGGCGGTAGGTGCTGAAAGGGAGCCCCAAGCGTTCGGCGGCGAGCTCTTGGGTGGCGGCAGGCTCTAAGTACGTCGCCCGAAGTGCCCGGTAGAGCTTCTCGTCCTTGGGGTGGACCTTGAGGGTTTCGGCGGCCTCGAGCTAGTTGCGGGGCTGGTAAAGTTGCAATCTCGGCTGCAAACATACGACAATACGGCATGAACTCGAGAATGAAGAACCATACGCTGGTCGGCGTGCTCGCCGGTCTCATCCTGGGCGTGCTGTTCGGCCTGCTCGTGGGCAACCTCGCGCTCGGCGTCATCTTCATGGTCGGCGTCGCGCTCGGCGGGCTGGCGCTGCTCGAAGAGCTCGAGGTCGCCCCGCGAGACCTCGGCAGGGAAATCTGGAGGCGGCTGGAGCGGCGGCGGACGGGGTCCAGGGAGAGCGTTGCCGGCCGGCCGGTCGTCACGACGCCGGTCGTCACGCCGCCGGTCGTCACGCCGATGGTGGAACCGAGCCTCGAGCCGGCACCAGCCGAGCCCGCGCGGCGGCCCACGGTCCAAGACCGTGGAGCGCAAGACCGTGGAGCGCAAGGACAAGGGATGCAAGGACAAGGGATGCAAGGACAAGGGGCGCGGCCCGTGAGGGAAGAGCCCCGGGTGGAGGGGTCTCAGGTGGTCGGTCTTGCCGCGGCGTCCACGCCGGTCTCCGCGGCCGAAGCCGGCGAGGCTTCTCGCCCCGCCGCGACCACAAAAACCCCGGCGACGGCCCCGGCAAGGACGGTCGCCCTGGTGGCGGGCATCGGGCAGCAGGCCGCTGCGGCCGGCAGGGCTCGAGACCTCTACAGCAACCCGCTCTTCGAGCTGAACCTCCAGTACGCCGAGTCGCTCGAGCCCGACGACCTCTTCATCCTCTCGGCCGAGCACCATCTGCTCAGGCCGGACGAGTGGGTCGAACCCTACGACGCCTTCCTGCGCACCATGAAGGCCGACGAGCTCAAGAGCTGGTCGGACGAGGTGCTGCGGAAGCTGGGGGAGGTCGCCGACCTGGGCAGCGACCGCTTCGTCGTCCTGGCTGCCAACAAGTACCGCAAGCACCTGGTGAGCGGGCTCAGGCACGTCGAGCTGCCCACCGAGGGCCTCAGCCTGAGCGAGCAGCGGGACTTCCTGAAAACCGATACCAAAGCCGAAGCTGAAACCGACAAGGCCGGCTGAGGCAAGGCTGAAGGCCGCGACATAGGAGGGGTAGGATAGGGCATGCGGCTCATGCTCCTGCCCCTGATGGGGCCCCTGCACCTGCGCTACCCCTCTTACAACGCCGTGAGCGTGCGCGACCTGGTGGAAAGGTTCGCGCCCGAGGCGGTCGCCGTCACCGCCCTGGCCGAGGGGGAGCTGGACGACCCGGCCTGGCAGAGCACGCCGGAGGTCGCCTTGCCGCTGGCGGTCGTCCCCTGGGCCCGGCGCCGCGGCTTGCCGCTCTACACCGTTCTCGAGCCCAGCCCCGACCCCGACGCCGGGAGGGATTTTCAGCGCTACCTGGGCCAGTACCCCCAGGGCAGGGTGCTGCTGGCCGAGGTGGAGGCCGCCCTGCGCCCCCTGGCTCCCCTCCTCGAAGAGCCCCTCGACCTGCCGCGCCTCGAGAGCGAGGTCCTGCCCCTCCTGCACGGCGCGCAGACGCTCCGGGAGCGGCTCTTCGAGGAGGGGCCGGGCACCGACTGGCTGCGCGCGCGCGCGCGCGTCATGGCGGCGCGCGTCCTGGCGCTGGACG
>JALZLY010000256.1 GCA_030858465.1 Deinococcota bacterium | reverse complement strand
GGGTGAAGCCGGCCGCCGCCGAGCTCGGCGATGAGCGCCGCCGCCCGCGCCGCGGCCAGGGGCGGCAGGTCGGGGTCGACGCCGCGCTCGAAGCGGTAGCTCGCCTCGGTCGACAGGCCCAGGCGCTTGGCGGTCTTGCGCACGGTCACCGGGTCGAAGTGAGCGACCTCGAGAGCGACGTCTTGCGTCGCCCCTTTGACGCTGTGATGAAGCCCGCCGATCACCCCCGCGACGCCGATGGGTTTTGTGTCTCCTGTCCCATCCGGGGTTGTTATCAGCAAATCCTGAACGCTGAAATCATAGCGCGCCTCGTCGAGTGCGAGCAGACCCTCCCCTTCCTGCGCCCGTCGCACCACGATGCTGCCCGCCGTCAGGTCGGCGCGGTCGTAGGCGTGCGAGGGCTGGCCCAGCTCGAAGGTGACGTAGTTCGTCACGTCCACGACGTTGTTGCGGGGCCTGAGGCCGACGGCGGCGAGGCGGCGCTGGAGCCACAGCGGGCTCGGCCTGACCGTCACGCCCTGGATGAGCCGCAAGGTGAAGCGAGGGCAGGCGGCGGGGTCTTCGATCTCGACCCTGAGCCCCGTGTCCTCCGCCCCGTCGCCGAGGGCCAGGCCCTCGGCGGGATGACGGTAAGACAGGCCCAGCTTGGCCGCCAGGTCGCGGGCCACGCCCAAGAGGCTGAAGGCGTCGGCGCGGTTGGGGGTGATCTCGAGCTCCAAGATGGTCTCTCCCGGCCACAGCTCGGCGAGAAGCTGGCCGGGCCGAACATCGTCGCCCAGCTCGAGCAGGCCGCCGCCGTAGTCGTAGAGGCCCAGTTCGGCGGGGCTACAGAGCACCCCTTCGCTCTTGACGCCGGCCACCTCGCGCTCGCTGACGGTGACGCCGCCGGAGAGCACCGCGCCGGGTCCGGCGAGCGCGGTGAGCATTCCGGCCCTGGTGTTTGGCGCGCCGGTGACGACGCTATAGACGCGGCTGCCGTCGCTGGCGGTAGCCACCAGCAGGTGGTCGGAACCCTCTACGGGCGCGATCTCCTCTAGCCGCGCGACCACCACGCCTCCGGGCGCGCCCGGCAGCTCGTAGACCCGCTCGACGCCCAGACCGATGCCCGCCAGCAGGTCCGCCAGCTCGGCCGCGGGCGGCAGCTCCGGCAGCAGCTCCGCAAGCCAGCTGTAGGGCAGGTTCATAGCGCGCTCCTGAACTGCCCGAGGACGCGCATGTCGCCGCCGTAGAGGTAGCGGATGTCGGGAACGCCGTAGGAGACGAGTGCCAGGCGCTCGATGCCGAAGCCGAAGGCGAAGCCGGTCACACCCTCGTAGCCGACGGCTCTAAACACATTGGGATGCACCATGCCGCAGCCGCCCAGCTCGAGCCAGCCCTCCTTGCCGGTGCGCGGATTGGTCCACAGAATCGCGAACTCCCCGCCGGGCTCGACGAAGGGGAAGAAGCTCGGTTGCAGCCGGGTCCTGGCTCCCGTCCCAAAAAAGGCCAGCGCCATCTCCTGGATCGCCCCCTTGAGGTCGCCCATGGTGATGCGCTCGCCCACCACCAGTGCCTCGATCTGGTGGAACATGGCCTCGTGGGTGGCGTCTACGGCCTCGTTGCGAAAGACCCGGCCCACCCCCACGGTCTTGAAGGGCGGCCTGTGGGCCTCCATGTAGCGCACCTGAATGGGGCTGGTGTGGGTCCTCAAGACCCGGCCGTCGGTGGTCCAAAAGGTGTCCTGGAGGTCGCGCGCCGGGTGGTGGTCGGGGGTGTTGAGGGCGTCGAAGTTGTGGTACTCGGTTTCCAGCTCGGGCCCTACCGCCACGTCGTACCCCAGCGACCTGAACACGTCGCTGAGGCGGCCGATGACGCGCGTCAGAGGGTGCAGCCCGCCCGCCTGAAAGCCGTAACCGGGCAGGGTCACGTCCACGCCCTCGGCCTCGAGCCGGCGGTTCAGCTCGGCCGCCTCGAGCGCCTCCTTGCGCGCGCCCAAGGCCTCCTCGACGGCCGTCTTGAGCAGGTTGACGGCCCTTCCCTCCTCCCTTCGCGCCTCGGGCGACAGCCCGCTCAAGCCCTTGAGCCGCTGGGTGAGCAGGCCCTTCTTGCCCAGATACTTGACTCGCAGCTCCTGCAGGGCTTGCAAGGTGGGCGCGGCGGCGATCTCCTCTGGCGCTCTTGGCATGGTCACTCCTTAAAAGAAAAACGCACCACCCAAAGGGCAGCGCGGCGTGCGTGAGCTGTGTCGCTCACGCTTAGGTGCTAAAGTGGCGGGCCGGGTGGCCGTTCATGGCCTAGAGTCTAGCCCCTAGGCCCCAAAGCTGTCAACAAACGGGGCTTCGCCTTGGCGCGCCTCTTCTGGCGTTTCGGGCTGCGGCACTACGCGGGGGCGTCGGCGTAGGTTTCGGCCCAAGACTTGGCTCAGGGTGCGCCCCACGGTGAGATGAAGACGTAAACCCACTCCAAAACGAATAGGCAGCACCCGTCCCTGGCAGCGTGGTGTTAAGCGCTGTCATCGCTGAGCATCTTGATAATGTGCTTGGCAAGACGCTCATTGATTTCGCGGTGCCTGGGTATGGGTTGAGAGATTTTCGTCCGAGGGCTCTGGTACCAATCATGATTGCCACCATGACGGATAAATATACAGCCCATCCTCTCAAGCTGCTTGAGCAAATCCCGTCGCTTCACGCCACTTCAAGTTCGGCGACACGACGAACATTGGGAATGTTACCACCACTCAGTTCCTTGTAGAGATCAACAAGGTTCTCTCGCAGCTCGATTTCACTTTCAGCTTGCGTCCAGTAATCAGGAAATTCTTCCAGGTATCCTAACCACGTTCCCTCGTCTTGCCAATACACGTACCTCAGTTTCATGTCTGCATTGTAGCCGAAGCTGCGCCGAAGCACCTTAAGGATTCGGTCAGGGGTGCAGCCCAACCACTGAAGAGCCCGAAACCAAGCGTTCTCTGCGTTTTGAAGGGTAGCGGCTGCATCTGCGGCGTGTAGTTGGGTGGCAGAATGAAGGCTGTTGAAGGCTGCTCGGTCGCAAAGGGGCCTGGCGGGCAGACCTAATTGGCCTCTTGAGGAGCTATGTGAGGAGCTACGACCTGCCGCCCGAAGGACCAGGCGAGTTCCGGCGGCGGCTCCAGGAGGCGAAAGCCCAGCCGGTCGAGGATGAGGTCGCCGACGACGGGGCTGTAATGCGACACGTCCAGGTAGTAGCGGTTGGACCCCCCCGTAAGGTCGGCGCCCGCGAAGGGGTTGGGAGCGGTGAAGTCCCAGAGCGTGAGCTCGAGCTCGGCGGCCAGGGCGTAGAGGGCTCGCTGCCAGTGGGCGTAGCGAGGAGCCAGCCCCGCCCTTTCGAGCAGCGCCCACTCGTCTTCATGCAGGGGCGAGATGAAGAGGCGCAGCTCGAGCCCTCCGCCTTTGGCCTCGTGTAAAACATCCGCGAGCGCCGCCAAGCCGCTCTCGTCCAGAACGAAGCCGTCGTAGCGGAGGTTGCTGGCCTCGGCGGCCAGCCGCTCGAGCATGTCGGCGCTCCTCGGCTCGCTGTGCTTGAAGCCGTTGGCGGCCCAGGTGCCGTCGGGGTCGCGCTGGGGCCGGCGCAGCGCCAGGGCGGCGCGGACATTGGTGAGCGCGCTGGGAAAGGCGTTCAGGACGAAGTTGAGCGTGCCCAGGTCGGGGTCGAAGCCGTCCTCCCAGGGCACCCGCGCGTCGAAGGCGAAAAAGTCGAAGCCGAAGACGACCGTCCGCGCCCGGGTCCAGCGCAGGGCGTGGCGCAAGTAGGCCACCGACTCGTGGATGCGCATCGAGGACAATCCCAAGTTGTAAGCCTCCGCCGCGGGGCCGCTCAGGCGCTCCGGGTCCATGCCCCGGTAGACGCGGCTGCTGCCGATGAGGATGAGCTCGGGCTGGCGGGTGACCACCTGCAGGGCCTTGGCGAAGCGCATCTGGGTGTTGAGCAGCCGGTTTTCGCCGCGCCCGTTCTCCGTCCAGGGCGGCGCCTCGCGCCACAGCCAGTAGGGATCGACCGCCACCAGCAGCGCGCCGGTCAAGACGACGAGCGCGGCCATGGCGGCGAGGGTAAAGGTAACGAAGCGAGCGGGGGACATCTTCTCTGGGGACATCTTCTAGAAGTTGAAGTAGATGAACTCGTTGAGCCTCTGCATGTTCTGCACGGCGACCACGAAGAGCGCGGAGACGGCTAAACCGAGGCCCAGGCTGGGCCGCCAGCGCGGGCGCGGCAGCTCGCGCCGCACCCAGCGCACCGAGGCGGGCAACGTCAGGCTGAGACCGAGGACGGCTATGAGCAGCGCCAGGCTGCGCAGGCCGATGATGCTCGAGCCCGCCGCCGCGCCCAGGCCGAACATGCTCGCGTAGAGGTGCAGCGCCCCGCCCAGGCTCTCGGCGCGGAAGAGCACCCAGGCCAGCATCACGGCGACGAAGGTGAGCAGCCAGCCCAGCGGGCGCGCCCCCCTCAGCAGGACGGCGGCAGGGGTCCGCGTCCAGCCGTAGTTCGCCGCCAGATAGAGCCCGTGCAGCCCGCCCCAGAGGACGAAGGTCCAGCCCGCGCCGTGCCAGAGGCCGCCTAAGAGCATGGTGACCATCAGGTTCAGAGCGGTGCGGAGGGGCCCAAAGCGGTTGCCGCCCAGGGGGATATAGAGATAGTCGCGCAAAAAGGCGCCCAGCGTGATGTGCCAGCGCCGCCAGAACTCGCCTACGCTGGTCGAGCGGTAGGGCAGGTCGAAGTTGATGGGCAGGCGCACGCCGAACATGTGGCCGAGGCCGAGCGCCATATCGGAGTAGCCCGAAAAGTCGAAGTAGAGTTGCAGGCTGTAGGCCAAGGTGCCGCCCCAGGCGTCCATGGGACTCAAGGCCGCACCGGTCTCGGCGGCCGCGAAGACCTCGTTGGCCCAGGGTGCGACCCCGTCGGCGAGGATCACCTTCTTGAAGAGGCCGATGACGAAGAGTGTCAAGCCCTGAGCCAGTCCCTGCCAGGGAACGGTTCTCGGCAGGCGCGCGAACTGCCCCGAGACCTGCGCGTAGTGGACGATGGGGCCGGCGATAAGCTGCGGAAAGAAGACCATGAACAGCGCGTAGTTCAAAAAGCCGCGCCAGATGAGTTTGCCACGGTAGGCGTCGACGAGAAAGGCGAGCTGCTGAAAGGTGAAAAAGGAGATGGCCAGGGGCAGCGCGATAGCGATCAGCCCGCCCGACCTGCCCAAGGCGAGGTTGGCGGTCTCGAGAAAAAAGTCCGCGTATTTGAAGTAGCCGAGCAGGCTCAGGTTGAAGACGACGCCAAGGACGAGCCAGGCGCGCCGCCCCGCTTGCCGGTGCATGATGCGCCAGCCGATCCCGTAGTTGACCAGCACGGAGAGCAGGAGCAGCGGCAGGTAGGCGGGATTCCACCAGCCGTAGAACAAGAGGGAAGCCAAGACGAGCCAGCCCGCGGCCCAAGGCCTGCCCAACCGGAAGCGCAAGAGATAGAAGGTGAGCAGGACAACCGGCAAAAAGAGGAAGACGAAGACGTGAGAATTAAAGAGCACCTGGCCTAGGATACCTGGTTTGCAAGGGGTTTTTTCAAGGCACCTGTAGCAGCGTCCCGTGGCGCGTTTGCCTGATGGGGCCAAGAGAAGCGAGGCCAACAAAAACGCCCCCAGACAGCTTCTGGGGGCGTCGGTACCCGCCTGCGTTCTAGAGGATAAAGTCAGCCTCCTAGCAGGGGGAAAGCTCAGTTACCCTCGACGGGTACCTCCACTGGTTCTAGATAAATTTGAAATCTTAGACCACCTCCTTTCCGTGGTGAAGAAAGTGTACTCGCTACGAAGCGAGAACCTTGTGTTTTACGTCACTGTTGAGGCGCCTTGACGCGCCTTTGGGTGCGGCCAAATAGACCGAGTCCAAAATCGTGGACAAGCCCAAGGGGCTGGGCTAGAATCGGATGATAGTCAAGGAGGCTTCGGTGCTCAGCACACCCGAGAAAATTCTTTTCGTCCTGTTGGCGGCCATATCGCTCTACTTCAGCTACCTCGGCTTCAAGCGCGTCAGAGACGTGATCGTCAGGGGCGAGAAGGGCTTCTATCCGCGCTACAACCTGCTGACCAGGCGCGTCGCCGACGCGCTCAGGCGCACCATCACGCAGGTGACGGTCTTTCGCGACCGGCCCGTGGCGAGCTTTTTTCATTCCTTCATCTTCTACGGCTTCATCTTCTACGCCGTCGTCAACGTCGTCGACTTTTTGGAGGGCTTCGTCCCGCCGACCATCACCCACAGCCTGAACTTCGGCGTTGCCGGCAGCTTCTACCGCTTGGGTGGCGACCTCTTCAGCGCGCTGGTGATCATCGGGGTGGTCTTCTTTCTGTGGCGGCGCTTCGTCACCCGGCCCAAAAGGCTCGCCTTCGGCAACGAGCGCACCCTCCTGCACGAGGGGGTCACGGCTGGCCGGGTGACGGGCGACAGCCTCATCGTCGGCTTCTTTATCCTCGGTCACGTCGGCTTTAGGATGCTGGCGATGGCCGCGCTGATCGCTTACGAAGGCGTCTTGGACCCCTGGCAGCCCGTGGCGAGCGCCCTGTCGCTGCTGATTCCCAACGCTCCCGGCGCCCTCGCCGTCTGGCACATAGGCTGGTGGGGTGCCCTGGGGCTGATCCTGCTCTTCCTGCCCTACTTTCCCCGTTCAAAGCACATCCACCTCTTCATGGCGCCCGTCAACTTCGCCCTCGAGCGCCGCGACGAGGCGGGCCGCAAGGTGCCCTTAGGCGCCCTCGAGCCCATCGACTTCGAGGACGAGGCGGCCGAGCAGTTTGGTGTCGCCAGGCTCGAGCACTACCGCGAGCCGCAGCTCTTAGACGCCTACGCCTGCATCATGTGCAACCGCTGCACCAACGTCTGCCCGGCGCACGCCACCGGCAAGGCGCTCTCGCCCTCGGCCATCGAGATCAACAAGCGCCTGGAGATCAACGAGATCGCGCCCGCCTTTGCCGGCGGCGAGCCGAGCCCCAGGGGCGTGATGGACTTCGTCCTCAACGAGGAGTCGCTCTGGGCCTGCACCACCTGCGGCGCCTGCATCGAGATCTGTCCGGTCGGCTGCGAGCAGATGATCGACATCGTCGACATCCGCCGCGACCGCGTGATGATGGAGGGCGAGTTCCCGGCCGAGCTCAACACCGCCTTTCGCGGCATGGAGCGCGCCGGTAACCCCTGGGGCCTGTCGCAGGACAAGAGAGGCGACTGGACCGAAGGCCTACAGGTGCCCACGACCCAAGACAACCCCGACTTCGAGGTCCTCTACTGGGTGGGCTGCGCCGGGGCCTACGACCCCAAGGCGCAGGGCATCGCTCGCGCGATGGTGGAGATCTTAGAACGCGCCGGGGTCAACTACGCCATCTTGGGCAAGCGCGAGAAATGCACGGGCGACCCGGCCCGGCGCGCCGGCAACGAGTACCTCTACCACGGGCTCGCGTCTGAGAACGTCGAGGTCCTGAACGACGCCCTGATCGACGAAAGGCTCGACGCGAGCAAACCCAAACGGGTGGTGGCGACCTGCCCCCACTGCTTCAACGCCCTCAAGAACGACTACCCGCAACTAGGCGGTGATTATAAAGTCGTCCACCACACCCAGCTCCTGGACGAGCTGATGAGCCAGGGCAAGCTGCCGCCGATGGACCTCTCCGGTGACGTCACCTACCACGACCCCTGTTATCTGGGCCGCCACAACGGCGAGTACGAGGCGCCGCGCGAGGTCCTCAAGGGCTCGGGCCTGAACCTCACCGAGCTGCCCCGCAACAAGAACAACTCCTTTTGCTGCGGCGCGGGTGGCGCGCAGTTCTGGAAGGAGGAGGAACCGGGGAGAGAGCGCGTCTCCGAAAACCGCATGCGGGAGATTGTCGAGACGGGCGCGCCGGTGGTTGCCGCGGCCTGCCCCTTTTGCAAGGTGATGCTGTCGAGCTCGGACAGCGCCGGGGCGGAGGGCGCGCCGCAGGTCCTGGACATCGTCGAGATCATCGCGGGCAGGATGAGCGCTATCGAAAAGAAGCTCGGCGCGGCGCCGGCCGATTAGGACGCCCACGATTAGGACGTTTGTCCTACCGGCCGCGTCCGGCGGCCGCCTTATACTTGACGGATGAAACAGCGCCTGATCCCCCTCGCCGCGCTCGGCCTCTTTGCCCTCTTGACGATGGGCTTCAGCCTCTACCAGATCGGCCGCTCCTCGGCCTCCGCCCACGCCTTCGCGGGCACCGAGGTGCGCGATCCGCCCGACCTGAGCGGCCTCAGCCTGGTCGGCGACGACGGTACGGCGAGGGGGCTCGAGAGCTGGGCGGGCGAGACCCTCTTGGTCTTTTTCGGCTTCACCCACTGCCCCGACGTCTGCCCGCTGACGATGGCCTATCTGGCGGGCCTCTACCAGGACCTGGGCGAGCCGGGCGACCTGCAGGTGGTGATGATCACGGTGGACCCGGCGCGCGACAGCCCGGAGGTCATGAGGGACTACGTGAGCGGCTTCCATCCCGATTTCGCGGGCCTGACCGGCAGCGCCGAGGCGATCACCCAGGCGGCCTCGCGCTTTTACATCGGCCACCAACGCGGCGCGGACGGCATGGTCATCCACACCGACGTGGTCTTGCTGGTGGACCGTCAGGGGCGGATGCGCTACGTCTACAACCAGGATAACCTCAGCTATCTAGAAGAGGACCTTGCTTACGTTCTGGCAACGTCTGGCTGGTAAACATCCGGCTGGTAAACGTCCGGTTGGCAAAGGACATGCCGCCAAGGGACTAGGCCTCATCGTGCTCCTTCTCGGCCTGACGCTCGCCCATCACCCGGAGCACCTGCGCGTTTCCGAGCTGGCCGTGTTGAGCACCGCCGAGGGAAGGTTCTTGCAGATGCGCGTAGACCTTGAAGAGGGCGGGCCCTTGCGGCTCCGCTCGGTGGTGGTGGACGGCGAGAGCGCCGTGCTCGAGCACCGGGACGCCGGCGCCTACCGGTCGGTGGCGAGCGTCGTCACGGGCGTGGGCGTGCAGCGCTTCGGCGCCGACACGCCCTACCGCATCCGCCTTCACGATACGGTCCTGGCGGACAAGGGCTACGGCGACAGCCTCCGCCTAAGCGCCCTCTTCGAGCCGGGCTATCTCATCAGCCAGGAGATAAGGGTGAGCACCCTGCCGCTTCCCTGGCTGCTGGCGGGGCTCGCCGCTGTGGTCGGGCTGGCTCTCTGGCCGCTCCTGCGGCGGGTGAGGCGCCAGCAAAGGGCGCCCGGTGACGGACGCTGATAAAGTGATAAAGAAACCAGATTGACCGGTTCTAAGAGGGCTCGAGCGCGCGCACCTTGCTGAGCAGGTAGTCGATGACCTCGGTCGCCGAGTACTCGAGCGCCCCCGGCTGCACGAAGCGCCCGATGGTCATGAGCTCGTCGCCGCTGGTGATGATGGGACGCTCGACCTCGCCGTTCTTCTGGATCTGCGGCAGGCCCACGTCGGCCATGAGCGCGTTGCAGAGGCACTTGCGGCCCACGGTCTCCTCTACGGCGCCGTCCTTCTTGAGGTAGGTGTCGACGGGTTCGCTGGCGCAGCGGTAGCCGACGCCGCCGTCCTCCTGGCGGTAGGCCTCGCGCAGGTAGCCGAGGTCGCAGACGCGCGTGCGTTTTAGGTAAACCTCTTCTTGGGCGTTGGTGCCGTCAAGCTGCACGACCTTGAAGGGAAAGCCGGTGGGCGAGGCCCTGGGGTCGGTGTGGACGCTGATCTCGCCCTTTAGGGCCTTGGTCAGGATCTCGCGCTTCATGTCGCTCTCGATGCCCGACTCCTTGCTGTAGGCAAAGAGCGTGCCGACCTGCACGCCCGCGCCGCCCAAGGCCAGGATCTCCTCGACCCTTTCGGGCGTGGCCGCGCCGCCCGCCACCCAGAAGGGCAGGCCGATGTCGCGGATCTTCTCGAGGTCCACCACGTCCCGCTCGCCGTAGATGGGCTCGCCGTCCTCGCTGTAGTGAACGGTGCCGCGCGGCGGCGCATTGTGGCCGCCAGCGGTCGGCCCCTCGATGACGAAGCCCTGCACCGGCCCCGTCGCCTTCTTGCTGAGCATGGTGGCGAGCGAGTTCGAGGCGATGATCGGCAAGAAGGCGGGCCGGGCGATAGGGTCGGGCTGGTCATCGTAGAACTCCATCGGGTCGAAGCGCAGGAACTCGGCCTCGTCCTTGCCCAGGCCCACCACGTCGAACCTGATGGCGGCCTCCTTGTGCTCGGCGAACTTGTCGAGCGCGCCGGGAATCTCCCGAGGAATGCCCGCGCCCATCAAGACGTAGTTGACGCCCGCCAGCATGGCGCCGTAGAGCGAGGCCAGGTTGGGCATCTGCACCTTGGTGAGCAGGTTGACGCCGACGGGGCCGCGGTGGCCTTCCTTGGCCAAAAAGACCTCGACGAAGTTGCCGAGCACGGTCACGCCGCGCAGGAACTTGCTGCCGACTTGGGTGTACATGGGGAGGCGCTTGTAGGCTTGGCCGGGAGCGCGGCCCTCGGCCAGAAAGTAGCGCTTGAGGACGTCCTCGGCGATGTCGGGAAAGGGAAAATGGGCCATGGCCCGGCGCATGTGGCCGCCGACGTCGCCGTCTTGCAGGCGGCGCACCAGCACCGAATCGATGGCCGTGCCCGAGACGACGCCGAGCTGGCTTCTCATGGCGACGGTCTTTGCCAAGACCCAGTTGGACACGGCGACGCCCATGCCGCCTTGGATGACGATGGGGTTCGTTTTGCCGCTCAGGCTTGTCGGCATGGCTTGGTCGGGCTGCATGCCCTAGGCTACCGCATAACGCCTGACGGCGTGGCGCTCACATGACATTGGGCACTTGACGCCAGGCACTTGACTTGACACCAGGCACTTGACGCCGGGCACTTGACGCCGGGCACTTGGGGCACTTGACACCGGGCACTTGACAGCGGCTGTCGAGCACCGGCAGCCTTTTACAACTACAAGAGGGAGCGCTCGAGCGCGAAGTCGCTCAAGGCGTCGGGATAGAAGCTGTACTGGCCGCGGGTGCCCGCGAGAACGCCGAGCGTACGCATCTCGCCCAGCGTCGCGGTGGTGGTCTCGCGGGCGGCGCCGATCATGGCCGCCAAGGTGTCGTGGGTGAGCGGCAGCTTGAGCAGGACGCGGCCGTCGCCGGCGGTCTGGCCGAAGCGGGCGCCGAGCCGCAAGAAGGCGCGGGCGAGCCGGGCCGGGGTAGGCAGCTCGCCGTCCTCGAGCGCGTCGTGGGCGCGCCTCAAGTGGACGGTGGTGGCGGTGAAGACGTCGTCCTTGAGCCCCGGGTCGAGCGCGACGTGGTCGGCGGGGATGACGGTGACGCGCACGCCCTCGCTGAGCGCGGTGACGTTCAGGGCGTAGCCGCTGCCGGTGACGCTGATGGCGCCCACCAGGTCGCCCGGCCCCACCAGGCTGATGACGCGCTCGCGCCCGCTTATGACGTCGAAGCCCTGCTTGAGCAGGCCCTCCTCGACCCGAAAGAGACTCTCGGCCTCGTCGCCCAGGCGGTAGAGGCTGTCGCCCTTGCCCAGGCTGAGGCTGGGGTAGTCCTGATAGATCGCCTTGTGCGGCGGCAGGCCGAAGGGCTGGGGCAGGTGCAGGGTAGGGGCGCTCATGCTTCTAGTGTAGCGGAAGAAGCGTCCCGCGAACGTCTCTTGAGCGGTAAGACGTCACGGGTGCGCGGCGCCGACCAGGGCGTCCCAGGTCCCATGCTCCGCCAGCAGGCGCTCGAGCTCCGCCGTGATCCTCCCTGCCGCGCCCCCGTCACGCCACAGGGCGGTGCCCACCGACACCAGCGAGGCCCCGGCCAGGGCGAGCTCGAGGGCGTCCTCGGCGCTCGCTATCCCGCCCATGCCGATGATCGGCAGGCTGCTCGCCCGGTAGACCCCGTAGACCATGCGCACCGCCAGCGGCAGCAGGGCCGGGCCGGAGAGGCCGCCGGTAAGGTTGGCGAGCGCGGGCTTGCGGCTGCCGAGACCGATGCGCATGGCGGTGAGCGTGTTGATCAGCGAGAGGGCGTCGGCGCCGCCCCGCTGGGCGGCCTCGGCGGTCTTGAGCGGGTCGGTGTTGGGCGAGAGCTTGGCGGAGACGGGCAGGCTGCTAGCCTCCTTGACGCGGCGCAGCACCTCCTCTGTGGCCGCGGCGTCGGCGGCGAAGGGGACTCTGCCCTCGTGGACGTTGGGGCACGACAGGTTGACCTCGAGCAGGTCCGGAATAGTTCCCAGCCTCTCGGCGACGGCCGCGAACTCCGCGGCGCTGTCGCCGACGATGCTGGCGATAACGACCCCAGCGAAGCGCTCCCGCAGCCGCGGGAGGGCCACCTCGGCGTAGTGCTCCGCACCCAAGTTCTCGAGGCCGATGGCGTTGAGCCAGCCGCCCGGCGCCGTAGCAAAGCGCGGCTCGGGGTTGCCCCCGCGCGGGCGCAGGCTGATGCTCTTGGTGGTGATGCCGCCCAGGACGTTCAGGTCGAGCGTGGGGTGAGCTTGACCGCAGTCGAAGGGGGTGGCCGAGGAGAGGATGGGGGTTTTGAAGCTGAGCCCCAGGAGACGAGTGGGCTTCAAGCGCCGCGCCTCTCGAAGACCAGCTTGCCGCGCACGAAGGTGGCGACGGGCCAGCCCTTTAGCGCCTGGCCGTCCCAGGGGCTGAACTTGGCCTTGCTCTTAAAGCTTGCGGGTTCGACCGCGCGCGCCGTCTCCAGGTCGAGCACCGTCACGTCGGCCGGCCTGCCGGGCTCCAGCGTCGGCGTCGCCCAGCCCATGGCCTTCGCCGGGCCCTCCTGGAGGAGCCGTAGGAGCGCCGAGAACTCGAGCTCGCCCGCGAGGACGAGCTCGCTGTAGAGGAGCGGAAAACAGACCTCGAGGTTGGCGATGCCGAAGGGGGCCTCCAAGAGGTCGGCGTCCTTTTCCGCTCGAGTGTGCGGGGCGTGGTCGCTGCCTATATTGTCCACCACCCCGCGCCGGACGGCCTCGCGCAAGCAGGCCACGTCCGCGGCGGTCCTGAGCGGCGGGGCGACCTTGTAGATGGGATCGAAGCTTTCAAAGATCTCGTCGGTGAGGGTGAGGTGGTGCGGCGTCACCTCGGCGGTAACGGGCGCGCCCTGGGCCTTGAACCACTCGACCACCTGCATCCCGCGCTTCGACGACACGTGGGCGATATGAACCCGCGCGCCCGTCATCAGAGCGATCTCGCAGTCGCGGTAGATCATCACCGCCTCGGCCTGTGTGGGGTTGCCGGGCAGGCCCAGGCGCTGGCTCACCGCGCCCTCGTTCATCACCCCGTCCGCGCGCAAGGAAGGGTCCTCGGAGTGGGTCTGGATGACCAGGCCGAGCTCGCTAGCGTACTCGCCCGCGCGGCGCATGAGGTGGCCGTCGCCGACGGGTAGGCCGTCGTCGGTGATCATCACCGCGCCGGCGTCCTTGAGCGCGGCGAAGTCGGTGAGCGCCTTGCCCTTTAGACCGCGGCTGAGGGCGGCGGCGGGGCGCAGCCGGGCCCCGCCGAGACGCTCGGCTTTGGCGATCAGCTCGGCCACGATGTGCGGCTCGTCGACGACCGGCGCGGTGTTGGCCATGCTGACGACCACACCGTAGCCCCCGGCCGCGGCCGCCGCCAGGCCGCTGCTGAGGTCCTCCTTGCTCTCCTGGCCGGGCTCGCGCAGGTGGGCGTGGAGCTCCACAAAGGCCGGGGTGACGACCTTGCCTCCAGCGTCGTAGTCGAAATCGGTTTCGCCGCCCAGGTCGACGCCCTCGATGAGGCCGTCGTTTAGGTAGAGGTCAGCCTGGCCCTGCTCGCCCCTGGCGTCCAGCAAGCGGGCGTTGCTGATGACGGTTCGCATTATCTTTTTCCCACCAGCAGGTGATAGAGCACCGCCATGCGCACGGGCACGCCGTTGGCGACCTGCCTTTCGATGACGCTGCGCCCGCTGTCGGCGAGGGCGCCCGAGAGTTCCACGTCGCGGTTCATCGGTCCCGGGTGCATGACGAGGGCGCCCTCGTGGGCCAGCCCCATCACCTCTTCGCTGAGCCCGTAGCGCGCCCGGTACTCGGCGACGGAAGTCAGGAAGCCGCCCGCCATGCGCTCGAGCTGGAGCCGCAGGGCCATCACCGCGTGGGCGCCCGCTACGGCCTCTGCCAAGCTGAAGACGCGCCTTACGCCCTCGCCCTCGAGCTCCTGGGGCACCAGCGTGGCGGGCCCGCAGAGGACGACCTCGCCGCCCAGCTTGGTCCACAGTTCGATGTTCGAGCGGGCGACCCTTGAGTGCAGGATGTCGCCGACGATGACGAGCTTCTTGGCTGCAAAACCGTCGAAATGGGGAAATTCCTTCATGAAGGTATAGGCGTCCAAGAGCGCCTGGGTCGGGTGGGCGCGGCGGCCGTCGCCGGCGTTGACGACCGCAGCCTCCGTCCAGCGCGCGAGCTGGTGGGGCACCCCGGCCACCGCGTGGCGCACCACGTAGAGGTCGGCCTGCATGGCGCCCAAGGTCCTTAAGGTGTCGCGCAGGGATTCGCCCTTGGCGAGGCTCGAGCCGCCGGCGGCAAAGGAGATCACCTCGGCGCTCTGCGCCCGGGCGGCGCGCTCAAAGGAGAGGCGGGTGCGCGTCGAGTTCTCGAAAAAGAGTGTGCCCACGGTGAAGCCCTGCAGGGCCGGCACCCGCTTGATGGTGCGCTGCATGACCTGGGCCATCACGTCCGCCGTCTTGAAGAGGGCCTCTACCTCTTCCCTCGTCCAGTCCCGGAAGTCCAGAAGATGCCGCTTCTTGACGATCTCGGCCCTAGGGGTCTCGAGCGTCACCGTCATGCCGCCCCTCCCCGCTCCTCCCACAGCTCCACGGCCTCTTCGAAGTCCACGCTGTCGAGCTTGACCTTGACCAGTTCCTGACGGCTCGTCGGCACGTTCTTGCCCACATAATCGGCGCGAATGGGCAACTCGCGGTGGCCGCGGTCGATCAGCACGGCCAGCTGGATGACCGCCGGTCGGCCCAGGTCGATGAGCGCGTCCAGCGCCGCGCGCGCGGTGCGCCCGGTGTAGAGCACGTCGTCGCAGAGCACGATGCTCATGCCCTCTACGCCAAAAGGCAGCTCGGTCTTTTTCACCACCGGCTGCAGGGCGATCTCGCTCAGGTCGTCGCGGTAGAGGGTGATGTCGAGCTTGCCGATGGGCGGCCTCACCCCCTCGAAGCTGTCGATGAGTTCCGCCAGGCGCTCGGCGATCGGCACGCCCCGGGTGTGGATGCCCACCAGCGCCAAGCCCTCGGCGCCCTTGTTGTTCTCGATGATCTGGTGGGCGATGCGCGCCAGGGCCCGGCCGAGTTCCGCCGCGCTCATCAGCTCGGCCTTGCGGCTAAAGGTCATAGCCGGCCTCCCAAAGGCGGCCTCCCAGAAAAAAGCGCCGACAGGTCGGCGCGCGCTGGATCCTTGTGTGGTTTGGTCGTGTCACCTTTTTCTCCTTCCCGGCCTCGCTGGACCGAATTAAAGGACTCGCGTCCAGTCTAAGCCGCCCCCGCCGTTTGGTCAAGCGCCGGAGCGCCCGCTCGCATAAGCAGGTGAGCGTCGCCAGGGAGCGGTCCGGCGACAGGTGTCTACGCCCTTATCTACTCCTTGAGCCCCTCGCCGGCCTCGTGCGCCTCCAGGGGCATCTCGGGGATGAGCGCGACCGCTTCGATCTCGATGCTCACGTCCTTGGGCAACCTGGCCACCTCGACGGCGCTGCGCGCGGGCGGGTCGTCGCCGAAGAACTCGGCGTAGACCTCGTTCATGGCGGCGAAGTCGTTCATATCCTTCATGAAGCAGGTGCACTTGACGACCAGGGTGAGGCTCGAGCCGCCCGCCTCCAGGACCGCCCGCAGGTTGCTGAGCACCTGGCGGGTCTGGGCCTTGATGTCGCCCTCTACCAGCTCGCCCTCGGGGCTGAGGGGAATCTGCCCGGAGGTGAAGAGCAGGTTGCCGACGGCGACCGCCTGCGAGTAGGGGCCGATGGCGGCGGGCGCCTGGTCGGTGGCGATGGGGGATTTCATCGTCGTTCTCCTTCTTGGGTTAGCGTCGACGAGACAGGAGTCGGAATTCAGGAACCAGAAAAAATCAGCTGAGGCCTGAGCTCTGCCTTCTGTCGAGTCTACCTCAGGCTGAAGACGAGGATCAGCACGAGCAGCGCCGCGCAGCCCATGAGCCAGTAGCGCTGCGGGTACCAGGGCCGGCGCCGGAGCGTCGAGAGGGCGTCCTGGAGGGGAAAGGCTTCCTCGACGCGGCGGACGCCGCTCATCGTAGCCGTCAGGCTCACCGCCGACAGCTGCACCCCGCTCTCCTGGCTCGGCGCGTAGTTCTTTTTGCGCGCCTCGAGCTCGTCTACGCTCACCACCACGGCGGTTATGTTGTCGGGGCTGCCCTGGGCGTTGGCCTCGTCGATGAGCTGCCTCACCGCCTCCTCGGGCTCGTTTTCCCGGACGATCCGCGCGAGGTGCTCCTCAAAGAGGAGCATGCTGACGCCGTCGCTGCACAAGAGGATGCGGTCACCGCGGCGCAGCTCGAAGAGGCCGAGGTCGAGCTTGATCTCGGGGGTGGCGCCGAGCGCGTTGGTGATGACGCTGCGCCAGCGGTGGCCTTTGGCCTCTTCCTCGGTCAGGAGGCCCTGGCGCACGCGCTCGGCCACCCAGGAGTGGTCCTGGGTGAGCTGCCTAAACTCGCCTTCGCGGACGAGGTAGGCCCTCGAGTCGCCGACGTGGCCGACCAAGCCGACCTGATCGTCTAGGTAGACGAGGGTCAAGGTGGTGCCCATGCCGCGGTTCTCGTCGAAGCGGACGGCGTACTCGTAGATGGCCAGATTGGCGGCCCGGACGGCCCGGGCGATGGCGGCGGGCGGGTGGGCGCGGGCGCGGGCGAACTCGCGAGCGACGATCTGGACCGCCTTTTGGCTGGCGACCTCGCCGGTCTTGTGGCCGCCCATGCCGTCGGCGACCAGGGCCAGGGTGCCGCTCTCGCCGACGGCTTCGACGAAAAAGCTGTCCTGGTTGACCGCCCGGACCTGACCGGCCTCGCTCAGCCCGAAGTAGCGCGTTTTTGTTCCTGACGCCTTCATACCACCTCATGCTCGCCCTCATGCTCGCCGCACCTGGCTCGAAGATCGCTATGCGCCTCGTAAGGGAGTTTACCGCGCCGTGCCCGGCCCTGAGAGATGCGGTAAGCTCGGAGGATGGAGTTCGCCTCTGACATCGCAGCCTCTGACATCGCGGCAGCCGTGGGCCGTGGCGAGAGGAGCGCCGAGAGTGTCGTCGCGGTGGCCTTAGAACGCGCCCACCGGGTCCAGCAGGCTCTCAACGCCTTTATCACGCTCGACGAGGAGGGGGCGCTCGCCACGGCCCGCGCGCTCGACGCCCGCCTCGCCGGGGGCGAAACGGCGCCGGCGCTCGCCGGGGTGCCCGTCGTGGTCAAGGACAACCTCTGCACCAAGGGCTTGCGCACCACCGCCGGCTCCAAGAGCCTGGAGAGTTTCGTGCCGCCTTACCACGCCACGGTGGTGGCGAGGCTCTTGGCAGCCGGCGCGGTCGTCGTCGCCAAGAGCAACCTGGACGAGTTCGGCATGGGCAGCTCGAACGAAAACTCGGCCTATGGCCC
>JALZLY010000255.1 GCA_030858465.1 Deinococcota bacterium | reverse complement strand
CATCAGCGCCAGCGCGCGCGGCGCGTGCCCGCGGCTGCCGGGCAAGAGGGCGACGACGGGCGGCCCGAGGTCCAGGCCGAGCAGCGGCGCTGCGCCGCTGAGCGCGTCGAGCATGGGGTTGCCGAGCGCGCTGACGTTGCCGAGCCCGGCCTCTTGCAGCAGCCGCGCGGTCGGCGCGTCGCGGACATAGACCTGCTCAACGGCGCGCAGAAGCCGTTTTTCCGCCGCGCTGAAGCGCTCCATGAAGTGACGGGCGGGCCGCGCCAGGCTGCTCAAGCTCGAGCGGCCCGCCGCGTGATGGGCCGAGATGAGCGGCTGCACGGCGAAGCGGCGCCTGGCGCGCACCAGCCGGGACAAGAACAGCGCGTAGATGTCGCCGACGGTGACGAGCACGTCGGTCTCGAGCGCGCGGAGCGCGGTTCCCTGCCGCCAGGTCATCGCCAGAAAGCCCGCCCGCAGGTCGTCCGCGAAGAGGCGGGGATGGTGCAGCAGGAAACCGCCGCTCGGCATCACCTGGCGGGGCCCCAGGATGGGCACGCCCAGGGGCTCATAGGCCTCGCCGCGGTCCACGGTCGGAAAGGCCTGAAAGGCATAGCCGGGCAGACGGGAACGGAGCGACTCGAGCAGTCGGGCGCCGATGACGTCCTCACCGTGGCCATTGGAGAGAAGGGTAAGAACCATGACGTCTCAAGCTTACGCCGGACCGAGCGCGACGACTCAGTCTCCAGTCCTTTGCCCCTAGTCCTGTCCTCCCAGCCCTTTCTCTTCAGTCCTTTGCCCGCAACCCCGCTCTTTATACGCCCAGCAGGCATAGAGCGGATCGCCAGCCTCGGGGCTGCAGTTCTCGGAGCAGACCTTGCCGTAGCCGTCCGTGGCCGTAAAGTAGTGTCTGACCAGGCGGACGTGGGCGGCGTCGTCGGAGGTGCGCCAGGCCAGGACGGCCTTGGTCGGAAACATCCGGTTCGAGAAGGCCACGACGAAAGGCGCCCCCGGCTTGAGGAGGCGCGCCACCTCGGCAAAGACCTCGAGGGGCCTGGTAAGGTACTGGACGCTCACCGTACACACCGCAGCGTCGAAGCTCGAGGAGGCAAAGGGCAAGCTAGGCTCGCGGTTGATGTCGCGGACCACAGCGCCGGTGATGGTCGGGTTGCGCTCCATCTCGACCTCGTTGAGCCCGAGGCCGGTGACGCGCTCGAACCGGGGCGGCAGGTGCGAGTAGTAAGAGGCCATCAGGTCGAGCACGTGGCCGTCCGGAAGCAGGCGGTCGTAGAGCACCCCAGCAGCCCGCGACGCCGCTTCGCCGATGTGGGTCAGCAAGCGCGGCTGGGCGTAGAAACCCGCGTCGGGACTCTCATCGAGGCGCTGAAAAAATTCAGGATAGAGCTGGCTCATGCGCTTAGCTTGCCCGCTCAGGCGCGCGCTGGCTGCGAGCTATGCTACTTTTGCGCTAAGGTTTTACTCTAATCGCTGCCGAGTAACGAAATTCTTATCCGGCTCTCAAGCGCATGTCCTGATGTCCTCCATCCTTACCTTTGTCGCGCCCTGGATGGTATTCTGGACTGTTTTCGACGGGCCCGAAGCGCCCAGCTATCGCACCACCCTCGAGCCCAGGGAGGCCTCACCTTGAACGAAGGACACGTCGTCCCGGTAGCCATTACCGACGAGATAAAAACGAGCTTTATCAACTACGCCATGTCGGTCATCGTCGACCGCGCCCTGCCCGACGTGCGCGACGGTTTGAAGCCGGTGCAGCGCCGCATCCTCTACGCCATGCACCAGGAGGGCTTGGCGAGCAACCGCAAGCACTCCAAGTCGGCCGGGGTGGTCGGCGAGGTCATCAAGAAGTACCACCCGCACGGCGACAGCGCCATCTACGACGCCATGGTCAGAATGGCGCAGGGCTGGAACCTGAGATATCCGCTGATCGACGGCCAGGGCAACTTCGGTTGCTTTACGGCCGACACCAAGATCAAACTGCTGGACGGCACCGAACGCAGTTTTGCCGAACTCGCCGCGTTGCCGTCCGATGAAGTCTTCTACGTCTATTCGGTCGATGCCAAAGGTCGCGTTGTTGTAGGGGAAGGCCGTTACGCCCGCATCACCAGACAACAGGCCGAACTCATCGAGCTCACCTTCGATGACGGATCGGCCGTACGCTGCACACCCGACCACAAGTTTATGCTGCGAGACGGCAGCTACAAGGAAGCGCAGCATCTCAGCGTCGACGACAGCCTGATGGCGGGCTACTTCGACAGCGCCCCCATCAATCCCAACACCAACGACTACTTGCGCGTCTTACAGCCCCGCACGGGTGAGTACGAGTTTGTGCATCACCTCGCCGACGCCTACAACGAAACCTATAGCGAAAAGCATCAGGGGGAGGGGCGCCGGGGGCCGTACCTGCGGCACCACAAGAACTTCAACAGGTTCGACAACCGTCCCGGCAACATCGAGCGCTTGAGCTGGCTCGAGCACATGCACCTGCACGGTGAACATCTCGCTGCTCTATGGCAAGACGAGGGTTTCCGTCAGGCGCAACGCGAGGGCGTGCGGCGTTATTATGCACAAAATCCCGAGGTGCTCGAGGTGGCCTCCACCCATAACCACCGCGTGGTCGGCATCAGGGTGCTTAGCGAGCGGGAGGACGTGTACGATATTACCGTCGATGAGCATCACAACTTCATGCTCGCCAACGGCTGCGTGGTCCATAACAGCATCGACGGCGATCCAGCGGCCGCCTACCGCTACACCGAGGCGCGCATGACGCAGGTCGCCGAGGTGCTCTTAGCCGATATCGACAAGGAAACGGTCGACTTCAGGCCCAACTTCGACGAGACCACCGAGGAGCCCGAGGTCCTGCCCTCGGCGGTGCCCAACATGCTCATCAACGGCGCCTCGGGCATCGCCGTGGGCATGGCGACCAACATCGCGCCGCACAATTTGACCGAGATCGTCGACGGCCTCGTCGCCATGATCGACAAGCCCGAGGTCAGCCTCGACGAGATCATGCAGTTCGTGAAGGGCCCCGACTTCCCCACCGGCGGCATCATGAGCCGCGCGGGCATCCGCCAGGCCCTGGAGACGGGCCGGGGCGGCATCAAGCTGCGCGGCAGAGTCCGCTTCGAGGAGCGCAACAACCGCCACTCGATCGTCGTCACCGAGATCCCCTACCAGGTCAACAAGACCAGCCTGATCCAGACCGTCGCCAGCCTGGTGCGTGCCAAGAAGATCGAGGACATCTCCAACCTGCGCGACGAGTCCGACCGCCAGGGCATGCGCATCGTCTTTGAACTGAAGCGCGGCGCGCACCCCGAACTCGTCTTGAACCAGCTCTACAAGTACACCCAGCTCCAGACGACCTTCAGCGTCAACAACTTAGCCATCGTGGGCCGCTCGCCCAGGGTCTTGCCGCTCCTGGAGTCGCTCCGGCTGTTCCTGGATCACCGCGCCGACGTGGTGCGCCGGCGCACCCGCTTTGAGCTGCGCAAGGCGAGAGAGCGGGCGCACATCCTGGAGGGCTATCTCATTGCCCTCGACCGCATGGACGAGGTCATCGCCCTGATCCGGGCGTCAAAGGACGGCCCCGAGGCCAAGACCGGCCTGAGGGGCGAGTTCAGCCTTTCGGACGCGCAAGCCCAGGCCGTGCTCGACATGCGTTTGCAGCGCCTGACCGGCTTGGAGCGCGAAAAGGTCCAGGCCGAGTACCGCGAGCTGATGGAGACGATCGCCTACCTGCAGACCATCCTGAACGACGAAGGGGAACTGTGGCGGGTCATCAGAAGCGAGCTGAAGGACATCAAGAAGCGCTTCAGCGACCCGCGCCGCACCCAGATCAGCGACTTGGAGGGCGACATCAGCAAGGAGGACCTGATCGCCGAGGAGGAGATGGTCGTGACCTTGACCAAGGGCGGCTACATCAAGCGCACCGCCCTGACGAGCTACCGCGCCCAGGCTCGCGGCGGCCGCGGGGTGAGCGCCCAGAAGCAAAAAGAGGACGACTTCAACTCGCTGATGATCGTGGGCTCGACCCACGACTACCTGCTCTTCTTCACCGACCGGGGCCGGGTCTACCGCGAGAAGATCTACGACCTGCCCGAGGCCGAGCGCGCCGCGCGCGGCGCACACCTGCGCAACATCCTGCCCTTAGAGGGCGACGAAAACGTCGAGACGGTCTTGTCGGTCAAGAGCTTCGACGCCGACGGCTACTTCGTCTTCGCCACCCGCCAGGGCATGGTCAAGAAGACGGCGATCCGCGAGTACGGCAACATCAACGCCTCGGGCCTGATCGCCCTCAACCTGATGGACGGCGACGAGCTGGTGGCGGTGCGCGTGACCAGCGGCACTTCCCATGTGATCGTGGCCAGCCGCGACGGCCAGGCCATCCGCTTCGACGAGAGCGAAGTTCGCGACACCGGCCGCGCCACCCAGGGCGTCAGGGGCATCCGCCTCAAGCGGGGCGACGTGCTCATCAGCATGACGGTAGTGAGCGAAGAGCGACTCGACAGCGCCGAACTCCTGGCGGTCTCCGAGCACGGCTTCGGCAAGCGCACCTCCTTGGGCGAGTATCCCGTGCAGGGCCGCGGCGGCCAGGGCGTGATCACGCTCAGGGTGACCGACAAGACCGGCGGCCTGGTCAGCCTCGCCAACGTGGCGGGCGACGAGGAGCTCCTGGTCCTGTCCGAGGGCGGCGTCCTGATCCGCACCCGGGTCTCACAGGTCAGCACCTATGGCCGCTCGTCGCAGGGCGTCACCATCATGCGGCTGGGTGAGGACGACCGGGTCGTCTCGGCGATGGTGATGCTGCCCGAGGAAGCCCTCGACAAGGACGCGGACGCCACCGTCAGCGCCGAAGCGCTGGTAGGGTGAGACAGGGGTCAGGAGTCAGGGGTCAGGGGTCAGGGGTCAGGGGCTAGGGAAAAGTCAAAACCCCAGAACCTAGCCCCTAGACCCCGCATAGAGGGAGCGTCACCATCGCAAAGACCAGAACAACCTCAGCGGTCAGAAGGAAGCCGCGTGTCCTTCTCGACTGCGATCCCGGTCACGACGACGCGGTCGCCATGCTCATGGCCGCCCTACACTGCGAACTGGTGGGCGTCACCACGGTGAGCGGCAACGTCGCGCTGGATCTCACCACCAGGAACGCGCTCGTCACCTGCCAGATTTTCGGCCTCGAGGTGCCCGTTCACGCCGGCGCCGCCAGGCCGCTCCTGAGCGAGCCCAAGCACGCCCAGTTCATCCACGGCAATACCGGCCTGGACGGCCCCGCACTGCCCGAACTGGGGCGCGAGGTCGCCAGCCGTGACGCGGTGGGTTTTATCATCGACAGCGCGAGGAGGTATGGCGACCTCTACCTCGTGGCGACCGGGCCGCTGACCAACCTGGCCCTGGCCCTGCGCTGCGCGCCCGACATCGCCAAGAGGCTCAAGGGTATCAGCCTCATGGGTGGCAGCGCCAGCTTCGGCAACGTCACGCCGGCCGCCGAGTTCAACATCTTCTTCGACCCCGAAGCCGCCGACATCGTCTTCAGCTGCGGGGTGCCGCTCATGATGTGCGGCCTCAACGTCACGCACCAGGTCATGGTCACGCCTGAGCACACCCTCCGCTGGCGGGCCTTTGGTGGCCGGGCGGCCGTCTTCGTCGCCGACCTGCTCGAGTTCTACGGCAACGCTTACGCCAAAAAGTTTTCCGGTCGGCAGCGAGGCCCGCTCCACGACCCCTGCGCGGTTCTCGCCCTCAGCCATCCCGAGCTCTTCACCTTCGCGCCGCGGCGCGTGGCTATCGAGCTGCGCGGCGAGCACACCCGCGGCATGACCTTAGTAGACGAGCGCGGCGTCAAAGGGCAGAGGCGGCCCAACGTCCAGGTTGCTTACGGCGCCGACGCGGAGGCCGTCTTGGGGCTGCTCGAGGAGGCGCTCCGCAGCTGGGCCTGACCCGAGCCGGGCGGGGTGATATAACCTATCCGCAAAGGGGCCGACGATGATTCATTTTCACCACGTCACCAAGACCTACTCGCGCACGCACACGCACGCGCTCAAGGACATCGACTTTAAAATCGACAAGGGTGAGTTCGCCTACATCACCGGGCACTCCGGGGCGGGCAAGTCCACGCTCCTGGGGCTCATCTTGCGGCGCATCACCCCGACCGAGGGCAGCATCTACATCGCCGGGCAGGACCTCAGCAAGGTGCGCGAGGGCCACCTGCCCTACATGCGCCGCAAGATCGGCATGGTCTTTCAAGACCACCGCCTCCTCGCCCACTACTCGGCCCTGGAGAACCTCACCTTCGCGCTCAGGGCGACGGGGGAAAAGGGCAACTTGGAGCAGCGCGCCATGACCATCCTTCGCCAGGTCTCCTTGGCGCACAAGCGCAAGGCCTACCCCATCGAGCTGTCCCTGGGCGAGCAGCAGCGCGTCGCCATCGGCCGGGCGCTGGTCACCAACCCGCCCCTCTTGCTCTGCGACGAGCCGACGGGCAACTTGGATCCCGATACCAGCTGGGAGATCCTCGAACTTTTGAACGACTTAAACATCCGCGGCACCACCATTCTCCTGGCGACGCACTCCAAGGACCTCGTCGATCAGCTGAGGCGCCGCACCATCGTCTTACGCAACGGCCAGATCGTGCGCGACGACGAGGTGGGCGGCTACTCGCTGTAGTGGCCGTACTGGACTACCGCGGCGCCCGCCGCCAGGACTACGAGGCCGTCCGCCTCCAGGACTACGAGGCTGTCCGCCTCGAGCCTGGCGGTGGAAAGGCTGCCAGGGGCCGGCGCGGGCGCCGCGGATGAGGGCCGCAAAGGCTGAAGGCGGCTGCGGCGGCCCGGCCACCAGCCCCGCGCCAGCACGGCGACGACCGAGTCACATCTCCACGCGACTCACCGCGAGACGCACCACGACTCAGCACTACCGATCATTTCGACTGGAACTGGATAAGAATTCGGTAACCTCCGAGAGCGATAATAATGCTGTATGGTACTCATCGGCATTACGAGTTGTTCATGCAGGAGGTTCGATATGAAACCCACCGATTTTCGCAAGCTGATAACGGTCGGCATCCTGAGCGCAAGCCTGCTCTTTGGAGCCGTGGCGTCTGCTCAGGCCACACCGCCCGCGGGCACCACGGAGCCGGTGACGACCACGCAGCCGGTGACCACACAGACGCGGGACAATAACTGGGGCTGGATCGGTCTGATAGGGCTCCTTGGCCTGGGCGGCCTGTTGGGACGCCGCAAGAATGAAGCGGATACCCGTCCCAGAACCGAAACTCGCCCTAGAACCTGAGCCAGACGAGGCCGGCGTTGCAAACCGCACAAGAGGCGGGTGAGATACCTCACCGGCCTCTTGTCATTGCTATTGTTCGGTGCCAGAGGCCGCGAGTGGCCAGTGCACCGCAACGAGACCGCCGATCGCGGAACAATAGCTTATGCTGGCGTCCAGAAAGGACGTCCTCATGCCACCATCAGGCAACCTATCCTTGGGCAAACTATCACGTTGGGGCGCGGTGATTGCGCTCGGCGTCGCCGCCGGCTACGGCGCGCGCTCCCTCGCCGAGCGCGCCGGCCGCAACCTCGGCAGCTCACCGCACCTTGACTGGGAGCAGGCGCACAGGCTGGCCTTGCGCGTCTCGGGCTGGCAAGGAGCCGGGGTTCCCGACCGCGCCTTGCGTCAGAGGCAGTACAGCGAGATGGTCGCGCGCAGCGAGCCGCTCGTCGCCGCCTACCTGGGCAGGCGCCTGCCGCGTCCCATCGAAGAGGTCCACGTCGTCGACCGCCGCGACTGGCTGGAGGCCAACTTCGCCTCGCTCGCGCTGCTTTTAGAACCCCTGGAGGATATCTTCACCCGGCTGAGAGCCCACCCAAGCCCTCCCCTGGCAGCGCTCCTGGGCGGCCGCCTGGCCGGAGCCCAGATCGGCGTCCTGTTCGGCGTCTTGGCCCGGCGCGTGCTCGGCCAGTACGACCTGAGCCTGCTCTCCCCCGACCCCGACAGCCAAGGCGCGCTTCTCTTCGTCGAGCCGAACATCGCGCGCCTTGGCGCGCAACTCGGCTTGAGGGGCGAGGACCTCCGGCTGTGGGTCACGCTCCATGAGGTGACCCACGTCTTTCAGTTCGAGGCCTACCCCTGGGTGCGCCCCTACTTCAGCGACCTCCTGCGCCAGATGCTGAGGGCGCTCGCCGGCGAGCTGTCGAGGCCGGACGCCGGCCTGACCCAGTTTGCCGGGCGCCTCATCGAAGGCCGGCTGATGGGCCGCCACTGGCTCGAGGGCGCACTCTCGCCCGAGGTAAAACCCCTCTTCGAGCGGGTCCAGGCGCTGATGTCCTTGTCCGAGGGCTACTCGAACCACCTCATGCGGGCCATCGGCCGGGAGCTGCTGCCGAGCTACGGCGAGATCGACAGGCGGATGAAGGAGCGCGAAAGGTCAAAGCCGCTCCTGCTCGAGCTCTTCGACCGCCTCACCGGCATGGACCTGAAGCTGGCGCAGTACCAGGAGGGCGAGGCCTTTGTGAGCGCGGTCACGGCGGCGCGCGGCCTCGCCTTTGCCAACCGCGCCTGGGATGGGCCCGAGAGGCTGCCGACGCTGGCCGAAATCCGCGCGCCAGAGCGCTGGATCGCGCGGCTAGAGGGCTAAAGGGCCGGGCGGGAACCGCCTCTTGTAGACCTGCTTGTAGGCCTGCCGGCTGGCCTCCCAACCCGGAGATGCCGTAGGGATGCCGTAGAGGTGCTATAGTGGTCCTGGAGCAAGGCTACCTCGAGCCTCATCCAGGGCTTGTTCTGCCAGCCGGAGCGGCTGGCTTCCCCTTGTCGTAGAGGATGTCGTCGTAGAGGATGTCGTCGTAGAGGATACGGTCCTTCAAACTGGGACCGCCGTACCTAGCGTCGTTTACAAGGCGCGCCGCCACGCCCTCTTAGACGCCGCGTCAGCAGACACGCTTCAGTGCCGACGCGGTGCAGCGGCCGTGGTAGCCCCGCGCCCTCAGCATTCGCACCGTTTGGAGCAACCACCGTCTTGAGCAACCACCGCTTGAGCAACCACCGCCAACGCGCCTGGGAAATGGGCCGCTTCAGCGCACGTGGGCAAGGGCCGAGGTTGCGGTTCTAGAACAAGCCTGAAAGCCAGCCGAAGGAGGCGTTATGGAAGCAACAGCCAAGAGAACCGCGCTCGCAGCCGAGCCGCAGCGCGAGAAGCAGGAGAGCGGCGAGGGTGCGCAGGAGCGGACGGCGCTCCCCGCCTGGTTCCACACAGCGGACGTTCAGGGGCTGATCACGCTAGGCCACGAAGAGGGATCGCTCGACACCGAGGCGATCGACCTCGCCCTCGACAATGCCCTCGAGTTCCTCGGCCTGACGCGCGATGCCGAGCACTTCGAGCGCCTGGTAGCGGTGCTGGACGGCGAAGGAATCGCCGTCGCCGACCTCGCGGCCGACGAGGTGCTCGACGACCTGGACGATGAGGTACCCAGCGGCCATGACGGTGAGCCGGGTCGCGGCGAGGCAGAGGCTCGAGCGGAAACCGCGGCCGCCAGGATCACCCTCACCGACCCCGTGCGCCAGTACCTTCAGGAGATCGGCCGGGTCGCGCTCCTAAAGCTCGAGGAGGAGATTTCGCTGGCGCGCCGCATCGAGGAGGGTGAGGCCGCCGCGGAGCGCCTGACCCAAGGCGCCTTGTCCGAGCGGGCCGGGCGCGGCTTCAAGCGCGTGGCGGAAGAGGGCGAGCGGGCGCGTCAGGAGCTGATCGAGGCCAACCTCCGCCTGGTCGTCTCGATCGCCAAAAAGTACACCCACCGCGGCATGAGCTTTCTGGATCTCATCCAGGAGGGCAACCTGGGGCTGATCCGCGCCGTCCAGAAGTTCGAGTACCGCCGCCGCTACAAGTTCAGCACTTACGCGACCTGGTGGATCCGTCAGGCCATCAACCGCGCCATCGCCGACCAGTCGCGGACCATCCGCATCCCCGTGCACATGGTGGAAACCGTCAACAAGCTGAGCCGCGCCAGCCGCGACCTCCACCAGGAACTCGCCCGCGAGCCCAGCTTCGACGAGATTTCCGAGGTGATGGGGCCGGCCTGGAACGCCGACAAGGTCGAAGAGGTCCTCCTGCTCACGCGCGAGCCGATCTCCCTCGAGACCCCCGTGGGCGACGAAAAGGAGACCTCTTACGGCGACTTCATTCCCGATGACTGTATCGAGTCGCCTCTCGACTCGGCCAGCAAGACCTTGCTCAACGAAGCACTCGCGCGGGCGCTCGAGAAGCTGAGCGAGCGCGAGGCCACCGTGCTCAAGCTGCGCAAAGGGCTCGTCGACGGCCGTGAACACACCCTCGAGGAGGTCGGCAAGCACTTCGGCGTGACCCGCGAGCGGATCCGCCAGATCGAGAACAAGGCGCTGCGCAAGCTCAAGTACCACGAGACCCGCAACCACAAGCTGCGAGACTTCCTGGACTGAGCTTGGCAAGAGGTCTGGGGCCTCACACCGCCAGCCAATCCAGCCATTCGTTAGCGGTGTGAGGCCCATAAAGAAGGTGGCTGCGGACCGCCCTGTAGAAGTGTAGAAGCAACGTCCATCAGCCTGGCGCCCCAAAAAAATCCTTCACCGCCGCCGCCGCCGCCCGCCCCACCCCGGGAATGCGGGCGAGCTCGTCTAAGCCGGCCTCCCTAAGCTGGTCCACGCTCGAGAAGTGCGCCAAGAGCGCGTCGCGGCGCCTGGGGCCGATGCCGGGGATGTCGTCTAGGATGCTCCGCGTCATCGCCTTGCCGCGCCGCTGGCGGTTATAGCCCACGGCCACGCGGTGCGCCTCGTCGCGGATGTTGATGAGGAGGCGCAGGGCCGGGTGCGTCTCGGGCAAGACGATGTCGGGGCCGCCCTCGCGGATGATGGTCTCCTGCTTTTTGGCCAGGCCGAGCAGGGGGACGTCGAGCCCCACCTCGGTGAGCGCCCGCCGCGCCGCGCTCACCTGGCCCTTGCCCCCGTCGATGAGGATGAGGTCGGGCAGGGCCATCTTGTCGGCCAGGGCGCCCGTAAAGCGCCGGGTGATGATCTGGTGCATGGCGCAATAGTCGTCGGGCTTTTCCAGCCCGCGGATGTTGACGCGCTTGTACTCGGACTTTCGCGCCCGCCCGCCCTCGAAGACCACGATGCTGGCGACGGTGTGCGTGCCCATCAGGTTGGAGATGTCGTAGCCTTCGGTGCGGTAGGGCGGATTCTCCAGCTCGGCGACGCGCTGAAGCTCCCCCACACCGGGGGCGTCGCCGCGACGCTCCAAGAGGGCCAGCTCGGCCTCGAGCCCGGTGCGCGCGTTGCGTTCGGCTAAGCCCAGGAACTCGAGCTTGTCGCCGCGACGGGGCGCGCGCAGCTCGACTCGGCGCCCCGCGCGTTCGCTCAAGAAGGCCTCCCAGACCCCGCGCCCCAGGCCAGCCTCGGGCACCAGCACGAGCGGGGGAATCTGCATCGCCTGGCCGTAGTAGTCGGCCATGAAAGCCTCGAGGACTTCGCCCGCTGTCGCCGTCTCGGCGTTGGTCAAGAAGCGCTTGTCGCGGCCGATGACGCGCCCGCGCCGCAGCTGGAAGATCTGCACCATGGCGTAGTTGCCGGCCTGGGCCAGACCCAAAAAGTCCAGGTTCTCCTCGGCGCCGTGCATGACGTTCGAGTCGTAGCCGGTCAGGCGCTCGACCGCCTGGATGCGGTCGCGGTACTTGCTCGCCAGCTCGAAGTCCTGCCGCTGTGCCGCCGCCGCCATCTGTCCCTTGAGCATGCCCATGGTGTCCTCGATCCGGCCCTCCAAAAAGGCCCGCACCCCCTCGACCACCTGGGCGTAGTCCTCCTTGGACACCTCGTCTATGCAGGGCGCCAGACAGCGGCCCATATGAAACCGCAGGCAGGGCTTCTTGCGCCCTTGCAGGGGCACGCCGCTGTTTTGCCTGAGCGGAAAGATCGAGGCGATCAGGTTCTGCACCTGCCGGACCGCGCTCGCGTTGGGGTAGGGGCCGAAGTACTGGGCGCCGTCCTTGATGACCCGCCGGGTAAAGAGGAGAATGGGAAAATCCTCCTTGGTGAGCTTCAGGAAAGGGTAGCTCTTGTCGTCCTTTAGGAGCACGTTGTAGTGCGGCTTGTAGCGCTTGATCAGGTTGGCCTCGAGGATCAGCGCCTCGACCTCGCTCTGGGTGACGATGAACTCGAGGCGCGCCGCCTTTTGCCTTATCAGGGTGCTCTTCTGGCCCTTGGCGTCGTTAAAGTAGCTGCGCACCCGGCTGCGCAGGTTGACGGCCTTGCCGACGTAGATGACGGTGCCCGCAGCGTCGTACCAGAGGTAGCAACCGGGCTGGTTGGGCAAGACGGGCAGATCCTTGAGCGTCACAAGACCCGATTTTACCGCGCCGGATGAGGAGCAAGCGTGCTCGAGGGGACGGAGGCTCGAGCGATCCATCGGCGGTGTAAGCTGGTCACAGGATTCGCCATGACCTTCGACAAACTCAAAGCCAGGTGGCAGCTCGAGGCGCAGGGGCAAAAGCGCGAGGCCGCGGCGCGCCGAGCAGCACTCACTCGAGCCAAGCCCCTCTTCGCGCGCTTCGGCGTCCGCAAGGCGGTGCTCTTCGGCTCCGTGGCCGCGGGCAGGAGCCGCGCTGGCTCGGACATCGACCTGCTGGTCTTGCCCCTCGCCGCGGCGCAGTACTGGGACTTCAAACGCGAGCTGGAAGAAAGCTTGGCCTACCCCGTCGACCTCCACAGCCAGGACGACGACCCCGGCTTTGTGGAGAAGGTTCTGAGCCGGGGCGAGGTCATCTATGAGGATCTCTATGAAGCCTAGCCTCGAGCTGCTCAAGGCCGACGTGCGCGACGAGCTCGCCAAGCTCGAGCAGCTCCGGCAGACGTTCGCCGCGCTTACACCGATGCTCGCCAAAACCCCGGACGAGGTGCCATTTTATGACCGGGCGGCGCTAGGCTACTACCTGCACAGCTTCTACAACGGCTGCGAGAACATCTTTCGAGCCGTCGCGCGCTTTTTCGAGAACGACCTAGACGCGGACGGTTGGCACCGCGATCTCTTGAAGCGCATGAAACTCGAGCTGCCCGGCTACCGTCCGGCGCTGATCGACGAGGAACTCTACGCGCTGCTCAACGACTTTCGCGACTTCAGACACGTCTTTCGCCACTCCTACACCTTCGAGCTCGACTGGGAAAGGGAGCGGTTGGTCGCCAGCAAGTTGGACCGTGCCGCCAGCTTGCTACGCGAGCAGGTGGAGGTATTTTTGGGTGGGCTCGAGGACCTGGACGCCTGAGCGTCCTAGCGCCGCCTCGAGGCCAGGATAAAGTAGATGAGGTAGGCGATCGCGGTCGCGGCGGCGGCGACGTAGGTCATGGCGGCGGCGGTCAAGACCGCCTTGGCCCCGCCCGCGTCCTGACGGGTGACCAGACCCATCGTCTGAAGCTGCGCGAGCGCGCGCCGCGAGGCGTCGAACTCGACGGGCAGGGTGACGAGATGAAAGAGCACCGCGCCCGCGAAGAGAAAGATGCCTACCTGCAAGAGGAGCCCGCCGGCGCCGCCGGCCTCGGCGCCCGCGCCCAAGAAGATGCCGAAGATAGCCAGCATCGGGCCGAACTGCGAGCCGATGTTGGCGACGGGCACCAGGGCCGCGCGAAAGCGCAGCGGCGCGTAGGCCTGGGCGTGCTGGATGGCGTGGCCGACCTCGTGCGCGGCGACGGCCAGACCGGCGACATTGGCGTGGCCGTAGTTGCCCTCGGAGAGCCTGACCGTGCGCGACCTGGGGTCATAGTGGTCGGTGAGCTGGCCCTTGACAGCCTCGACCTTGACCTCTGGCAGGCCGTTGGCGTTGAGAATCGCGCGGGCCGTCTGCGCGCCCGTCAGCCCGGCGGCGTTGCCCACCCGCGTCCACTTGCTGTAGGTGCTCTTCAGCCAGGACTGGATGAGCATGGTCACGACAAAGGCGACCCCGCCGATAAGATAATAGGTGATCATGACCTGAGCCTCCTCATGAAGTGCGACATCCTTAGAACGGCGCGAGCCCGCGAGCCGTTTCCCCTAACTGTAACCGACAGGGGTTGCTCAAGCCCTAAACGGGCGAACACGATCCCCAGTGCCTCGCCCCTGACGGCCGTACCCTAGTCCAGCATCATGGACTCAGGCGTCTCCAGGATCTCGATCACCTGGCCCGTGAACATCGTCACGGTCCGTTGGAGCGCCATATAAGCACCATTCTCACCAGCTGGTGCAAACATAGGGATAGGCTAAGCTATGAAACGCGCGACCATCACCTTCCCTGATGAGCTCGAGCAAAAGCTCAACGCCTACCTGAAAGGGCAACGTACCCCGCCGAGCCTCAGCACGGTCGTGCAGGTCGCCTTAGATGAGTACCTGGAAAATCAGAAGTGGGCTGAGTATGACGTCCGCCCTGCCAGCGGACCCCTCACTATCACAGTTTCTGATGAAGGAAGCGCCGCGAGCGATGTGAGCATCAATCACGACAGGTACTTGGCCGACGCTATTTATGAACGCAAAGTCACCCGCGCCC
>JALZLY010000254.1 GCA_030858465.1 Deinococcota bacterium | reverse complement strand
GAGCCGAGCCTTATGAGCCAAGTCAGTGGTAGCGGTCGAGCCGACGAGGCGCAGCCGGGCGGGCGGGCGGTGTTGGCGCGCGTGCGCGGCCTGCAATCGAGCCTGACCCCGTCGGAGGCGGCGGTGGCCCGCCTGATCCTGAACGACCCTGCCGGGAGCGTGCGGCTCAGCGTCGAGGCGCTGGCACAACGCGCGGGGGTCAGCACCACGACGGTAATGCGCCTCTGCCAGACGCTGGGCTTTGGCGGCTTCAAGGACTTGAAGCTTACGCTCGCTGCCGAGGTCGGGGGTGGCGTGGCCGTCTTGCCCGACCCCGTGCAGTCGGGCGACAGCCCCTTGCAGATCGCCACCAAGGTGTTTCAGGCGGATATCGAGGCTATTCGCCAGACCCTGGGCATGCTCGACGAAAAGACCCTGTCTGCGGCGGTCGAGAGACTCGACGGGGCGCGTAAAGTCGAGGTCTACGGCGTGGGCTCGAGCGCGCCCATCGCCACCGACGCCTACTATCGCTTGTTGCGCATCGGCTTAGAGGTCTCGGTGGTCACCGATTCGCATATGCAGGCGGTGAGCGCGGGCCTGTTGACCCCGCGCGACGTTGCTCTGGTGATCTCTCACACCGGGCGAACGAGCGAGACCTTGAGCGCCGCTAGCCACGCCAAGGCAAGGGGGGCCACGGTCATCGGCCTGACCTCGTTTTTTCGCACGCCGCTCGTCGAGCTCGCCGACCTCAGCCTGATCACCGCGACGGCGGAAACGACCTTTCGCGCCGAGGTGATGGCATCGCGTATCGCCCATCTCTCCGTCATCGACGCGCTCTACGTGGCCCTCGCCACCCGCCGCTTCGACAGGGCGCTCGCCGCGCTCGAGCATACCGGCAAAATCATCGAGGACAAGCGTGTCTGAACCTTCAGCTCACAGCTCGACTCATCACGGATCAACTCACACAAGCACGACCGAGCCCTTGCGGCTGGCGATTCTCACCGACGTTCACTACGGCCTCGACGACCCGACGAAACGGGGCAGTGCCGGCTTGCGCTTGCTCGAGACCGTTGTGAACGAGGTCAACAGGCGCCAGCCGGACATGATGATCGACCTTGGCGACCGCATCAACGACCAGGGTGATGAGAGTGATCGCAAGCACTTGCAGGAGCTTCAGGCGCAGCTTGAGAGAGTGACGGTGCCCCGGATGCACCTGCTCGGCAACCATGACGTCACCCATCTCTCTTTGGAAACCTCCGAGGCCATCCTCGGCAGCGAACTGCGCCACCGCAGCCTGGACGTGAAGGGCTGGCACCTGGTCTTCTGGTACGCCGACGTGAGCTACGAGAGAGGGCTCGGCAACCTCAGCCTTAGCCCGGTGGACCTCGCCTGGCTCGAGGCCGACCTTAAAATGGCGACCTTGCCGAGCATCGTCTTCAGCCATGTCCCTCTGGGCGACGGCGCCATGGTCGGCAACTACTACTTCGAGCACAGGACCGAAAGCCGCGCCGGCTACCGCAACGCGCACTTGGCGAGAGCGATTATCGAGCGCAGCGACAAGGTAGTCATGGCGGTCGCGGGGCACGTCCACTGGAACGCCCTCAACACCGTCGACGGCGTTCACTATCTTACGCTGCAGTCCCTCACCGAAACCTTCACCACCCCGCCTCATCCGGCGGCCGCCTGGGCCGAGCTGGAACTGAGCGACCGAATCGCCTGGCAGGTCCACGGCCTCGAGCCGCTCGCCTTTACGCTCCCCCTCAAAAAGCCCGGCGCGCACTGGCTGGCCTACGGCGGCAAGGCGAACCCCGTGAGTCAAGACCGCATCGCCGAGCAACTCCTAAAAGAACAGCTCATCGAGAAAGGATAAGCATTGAACGCTCCCGTCGAGGCAACCTCATCGCTAAACGCTGTTCACGGCGTTATCTTGGACTTGGACGGCGTCGTCTACTGGGGCGCGGAACCCCTGCCCGGCGCCGCGGAGTTCATCGCTTTTCTGGCACGTACGGAACGGCGTGTGGTGGCCCTGACCAATCACGCGGGCGCAACCCCGGCAGCCTACAGCGAGAAGCTGCGCCGGCTCGGCATCACGCTGCCGGCGTCTAAGATCATCACCTCGGCCTGGGCGACTGCGCGCTACCTGCAGGACCTGGCTCCCGGCGCGGGCGTTTGGGTCTTGGGCAGTCAGGCGCTCCGAGCGGCGTTGCTCGAGGCCGGTTTCGTAGAGGCTACCGGCCCGGGCGCGGCACCGTACCACATACCGAGTTATGTGCCGGATTATGTGGTGGTGGGCTTCGATGCGGAATTGCACTTCAGCAAGCTGACGCAGGCGACCCAATACCTTTTGCGGGGTGCCGAGCTCATCGGCTGCAATCCCGACGCCCTCCTGCCCACGCCGGACGGTCCTGTGCCCGAGAGCGGTCCCACACTGGCGTTTTTGGAAGCCGCTTCTGGCAAGAAGGCAGCCGTGATCGGCAAGCCCAATCCTTGGGTCTTCCGGCAGGCCTTGGTTCGCTTAGGGCGCAGCGAGGAGGAGACCGTCATGGTGGGAGACACGCTTCAAACCGACATCGCCGGAGGTCGGGCGGCGGGTGTGCGCACGGCCTTGGTGCTGACGGGGAATACCAAGGAGGCGGCAGGACACGAGGCCACGGTGGTCGCTCGTGACTTGTACGAACTGAAAACACTTCTGGAGGTTGCCTCCTAAGCCGCGTCGGCATGTTCATCTCACCGAGCCCTCGAGTATCACCTGCTATGTGATGCTATAGCTGCTTGCTTGACATTTCGGTGACATGTGGTGTGTAATATCCTTACGCAATTGCATAGCAGCCCGGGAAGTAAAGTACGTACACGCTTTCAGGTTGAACTTTTAGGAGGAAAGAGCATGAAGAGATTTGGTGCGTTTTTAGTAGCCCTAGTTCTTTCGCTGTCCTACGCGCAGCCCGTCCAGATCGAAGCCTGGCACTCGCTCGGTACCAACTTCGGTGGTCCCGAATTCGAGGCACTCGTCGCGGAGTTCAATCAGGCTCAAGATGAGATCCAAGTCGAGGTCGTCTACGCGGGCGAGTATACCCCCGCCCTGCAACGCGCGCAAGCGGCGCTGGCGGCCGGCAACCCGCCCCACGTGGTGATGTTCGAGCAGACCCGCGGCGCAGGCTTCGTGGACGCTCAAGCGATTATGCCGCTGGGCGACTTCATCGCTACCGACAGCGAAGTCACCATGGAGGACTTTTTCGACCGGCTGCTCCTAGCTTGCGACTACGACGGCACCCTCTACTGCCTCCCTTACAACACCAGCACCCCACTCATTTACTACAATGCCGACATCTTCCGTGAAGCCGGCCTCGACCCCGACACGGACGCGCCCACCACCTGGGAGGAACTGCTCGAGGTCGGCCCCCAGCTTTCCGTGGTGAACGATCAAGGGCAACTCGAGCGCTGGGCGCTCGGCCTCGCCACCTCCCCCGGCTGGCTTTTCGACGCCTGGCTCGGTCAGGCGGGCGGCCGCTTCTTGAACGAGGAAGGAACCGAGTTCATCTTCAACGACGAAGCCGGGA
>JALZLY010000253.1 GCA_030858465.1 Deinococcota bacterium | reverse complement strand
GCAACCGAGGCTAGGCGCAGGCGGGCGGCGAGGTCGGGGCGTTCCCAGGGGTCGAGGAGGACGGGCATGAAGGACGCGCGGATGCACCTTCGCAGCGCCTCGTCCCGCCCCAGGACGAGGGCGAGGCACTGAGCGCTGTTCACCCAGGGCGCTTCGGCAAGGCAGAGCATCGGCAGCTGCCGCCCTCTCGCCTCCTCGAGTCCGTCCTCCCAAGCCCGCCAGTCGAGCGTCTGCCGGATGTCCGGCAGGTGACCTTCGGCTCCTCGGCTCTCACTGGGCTCTTCGATCATGCCTCAGCGCACACTTTAACTCATCTCCTGGGCGTCCCCCAGGTCGGCCCGGCCCTGGATGATGGCGTCGGCCAGCCAGTAGGAGAGCATCCAGATCGTCTGGGTGGGGTTCTTGCCGGCCATGGTGGGAAAGACCGCCCCGCCGCCGATAAAGACGTTGGGCAGCTCCCACATCTGGCAGTAACGGTTGGTCACCGACCGCTCCGGGTCCTCGCCCATCCGGCAGCCGCCGGTGTCGTGGGTCATCGAGGGAATCGCCTGCACCTCCGGGTCGCCCCAGATGCGCGAGGCGCCCGCCGCCCGCAGGATCTCGACGCCCTTTTGATGGATGAAGCGGCCCATCCGCCGCTCGTTCTCGCCGATCCGCCGGGTGACGCGGGCGCCGGGCACGCCGTAGGCGTCGCGGTAGGTGGGGTCGAGGTCGATGTAGCCCGACTGGTAGGGCAAGGGCTCGGTGAGAAGCTGCAGGCTGATGAAGCGGTTGAGGTAGGTCTTGAGGTAGGTCTTGTACGCCGCGCCCCACGTCGGCACGCCGGGCGGGACGATATCGTAGCTCTCGAGCGGGTTGCGCTGGCTGGGCGAGCCCATAAAGGCGCCGCGGACAAAAAACTCGTCCTCGGGCAGCCCCAACTTCTCCTCAAAGGCGACCTCGCCGTTGTAGTTGTCGAGGCCTTGGCGCTGCACCGCCGGGCCGTTGTAGCCGTTTAAGTAGCGGTCGTCGAAGGTGGCGTGAACGGACGGCGACGAGCGGGTCATGAAGTAGCGGCCGACCTGGCCGTTGCCGTTCACACCTGAGTGCAGCAAGAGGCGCACGTTCTGGTACGAGTAGGCCGACAGGATGAAGATGTCCCCCGGCTGGCTGTGCTCCTCGCCCGTCCGGGTGTCGACGTAGTCGACGCTCACCGCCCGGCCGTTGTCGCGGTTGACGCGGATGACCTGACAGTTCGGGCGCAGCTCGAAGTTCCCCGTCGCCTCCGCCGCCGGCAGGAGCGACACCAGCGTGTCCGACTTGGAACCGTTCCAGCAGCCGTGCCCGGTGCAGAAGGTGCAGTAGGTGCAAGGTGGCCGCGAGACGCCGTAGGGCGACAGGTAGGGCCTGGTGAGGATCGCCGTGGGCACGTGGAAGGGATGCAGGCCGAGCTCGAGCGCGCCGTAGCGGTAGGTGAGGTTGGTGGCGTTGTCGCGGAGCGGCCTGAACGGATAGTCGTTCTGCCGGGGCGCCTCGAAGGGATTGCCCTCCTGGGGGTTCACCGGGCGGATTTGGCCCTGGATGTTGCCCGGCCAGCCGCCGATGCCCACGTGCGTCTCCACCCGCTCGTAGTAGGGCTCGACCTCGTCGTAGGAGATCGGCCAATCCTCGATGGCGGCGCCGTCCTCCTCCAGGTACCTCAGGCGCTCCTGGCCGTAGAGCTCTTCGACCGTCGAGCGCACCCGGAAGTCGTCCTCGAAAAAGCGCCACGACTGGCCCGACCAGTGCACCGAGGCGCCGCCGACGAGCGAGGCCATCAGGTAGTCGCTGGGCTCGGCCTCCTCGTTCTCGTCCTCACGAAAGGTGAAGGGCAGCTTGTCGAAGCCGGGAATCATGCCGTCACGGATCACCCAGCGCAGGGTGTCGAGCTGGTTTTGCGCGAAGTCCCTCTTGGTGGTAAGGTGCGGCCCCTTCTCGAGGGCCACCACCGAATAGCCGGCACGGGCCAGTTCGACGGAGGCCGGCCCTCCAGCCGCGCCGTAACCGACGATGATCACGTCTTTTCTCTGCTGGGTTGCCATGATGCTCTCCTTGCTTGCCCGGTTATAGATCCGCGACGCTCTGGAACGGCTTCTCGAGCGGCTCGAAGACCTGCTGTTCCTCGGCGGAGTAGATGTAGTGCGCGCCGGGATAGCCCACGGCTCGCCAGCCGGCGAAGTCGCGGTTACCGCCGTAGATGGGGTCGGCGAAGACCCCTTCCATGGTGTGTCGGCGGAACATCGCGAAGGTCGAGGTCGGCCCCAAGCCCAGTTCGAAATCGCGGCCCGGCATACCGCGCAGGGGATCCTCTTCCTCTTCGACCTCCTCGAGCTCGGTTAGGAGCGCGTCCTGCTGGTCCTCTTCGAGTTGGCGAAAGGGCACGCCGTAGCGGCTGTTGGCGTCCTGATCGAGGTTGTCGAGGGCGACGCGGTAGGCGGTCTGGAAGCCCGCGTAGGCCCCGGCCAGCGCCCGGTCGACGTAGCTGACCGCCCCGGCCTCGCGCGCGCCGGGGTCGCCCTCGTCACCGGGCCAGATGCGCGCGGCGACCGCCTCGAAAGTCTCGGCCTCGCTGCGGTTGAAGAACTGGAAGCCCTCCTCCCGTGCTCGTGTCTCGGCCAGGACATCGTAGTGAAAGGCCCTCGAGACGAGCAGCGCGGCAAGTGTACCCGCCGTTCCCTTCAAAAAGCTGCGGCGGGCCAGTTTGGCATCCCAATGGGGCTGCCCATCAGGGTGATCGTCGTGTTTTGCCATATCTACCTCACCTCATACCTGTGCTAGATACCTGTGCTGGAGCGTAGGGCCGGTGCAGGCACCGCGCTACCGGCCCTCTTGCTGCTGGCCCAAACCCTCGCCCTCTTGATGGTCTGGCGGCGCCGGCTGCCCCCTTTCGGGCTCCTCTGCCTCGGGCTCCTCAGGGTCTTCGGGCTCGGGGGCCTCAGGCTCCTCGTCGGGCGTTATGGGCGGGACGGTGGTTGGCACGGCTTCCTCTTCAAACGGCTCGTGGAGCTCTTCTCGCAACCGCTCGACCTCCTCCTCGAGTTCCTCCTGCGGTTCGTCTCGAGCGATGACGAACCGCAGGAGTTCCTCGGAGTCCGCCTCGAACTCCTCGTGGCCTTCCAGAAGGTCGTTTTCCGCCAACACGTAGACGATGATGTCGGTATAGACCTGGTCGTCCAGGGAGCCGGGATTGTGGGGCGGCATCGAGGTCCGCGCCTGGAAGTGAAGCCAATCGACCGGATGGCCGCCCCAGCGCTCCACAAAGACCGGCCCGGCGAGCGCCGGCGCGACGTTTCCCTGAAGGCTGGCGCCGTGGCAGCGGGCGCAGTGCTGCGCGTAGACCTCGGAGCCGCGTTCGGCCTGGGTGCGGTCGTTCTCTTCCTCGACGTCAGGTTCCTCTTCGGGCTCTTCCTCGACGTCAGGCTCTTCTTCGACCTCGGGCCCCTCTTCCGGTTCCTCTTCCGCCGCCTCGGGCTCCTCTTCCGCCGCCTCGGGCTCTTCTTCCGGCTCTTCTTCTACGTCCGGTTCTTCCTCGGGCTCCTCTTCGGGTTCCTCCTCGAGCTCGGGGTCCACAGGCTCGTCGGCAATCGCGGGAACCTCCGTAGTGGGCACCCCCGGCTCCTCCGGCACGTCCTCGGAGCGCGCCAGTTCATCCAGGACGAGCGAGACTCTGGCCGTTTCGCCGGCCTCGACCACGACGTTGGCGTTGGCGCTCTGGTGACCGCGAGACACGGCGACGATGTAAAACCCCGGCTCCAGGTCCCTAAGCGTCTGCGCGCCGGCAAGGCGTTCGGAATAGCCCTCCGGGCCGAGCACGCTTACGGTGACATTGGCCGGCTCCACATCGACTTCCAGCCAGCCCCGCCCCGCTTCAGGTGCTCCCTCGGGTTCCTCTTCGACCTCGGGCTCCTCTACATCCGGTTCTTCTTCAGGTTCTTCCTCTACGTCAGGTTCCTCTTCAGGCTCTTCCTCAACGTCAGGTTCCTCTTCAGGCTCTTCCTCAACGTCAGGCTCTTCCTCAGGTTCTTCCTCAACGTCAGGCTCTTCCTCGACCTCTGGCTCCTCCTCGGGCTCTTCTTCCGCCGCCTCCGGGTCTAGGGAAAACTCCTCGAGCTGCTCCTGGTCTGCCGGCAACTCTTCTTCGCCCGCCGGAAAGTCGTTCTCCTGCAAGATGTAAGCGGTGATGTCGGCGTAAGTATCGTCCTCGAGCGAGCCAGGGTCATCTAAAGGCATCTGCGTGCGGTTGTAGTCGAAGAGGTCGCCGACGGTGCCCCACTGCGCCAGGAAATCTTCGCCTACCAGCGCGGGTTGTCCGGCTTCGCCCTCCAGGTCTTGGCCGTGGCACTCGGCGCAGTGTTGGTCGTACTCCTCCTGGCCGCGGTCCGCCTGCTCCGAGGTGAACCAGCCCTCCTCGGGTGCTTCCTCGACCTCCTCGTCGGGTTCCTCCTCAGGCTCTTCCTCTACGTCCGGCTCTTCCGCAGGTTCCTCCTCGACCTCGGGTTCTTCCTCCGGTTCTGCGCCGGGGCTGATGGTAATCGTGGCCGGCTCTTGCGTTTCGATGGTGATATTCGTTACCGCATCCGGTGGGTCTACGGTGATTTCCATGCCCGCCGGTTCTTCAACTTCAGGCTCCTCTTCGACCTCGGGCTCTTCCTCGGGGTCCTCTTCGGGTTCCTCCTCTACGTCCGGTTCTTCCTCGGGCTCCTCCTCTACGTCAGGCTCGTCCTCGGGTTCTTCCTCGACCTCAGGTTCCTCTTCGGGTTCCTCCTCGGGCGCTTCCGCCATGTCCGGGTCGATGACGAGGCCCTCCATGCGCTCCTGCTGGTCCGGCGCCAGCTCCTCCTCGCCTGCCGGGAAACCGTTGACGTGAAGGATATAGGCGATGGTGTCGGCGTAGGTCTCGTCGTCGAGCGAGCCGGGGTTGTCGAGGGGCATGCTGCTGCGGGTGTACTGGTAGAGCGCGTGAACGCTCTGCCCTTCCCAGCTGCTCAAGAACGCCTCGCCGACGAGCGGAGGATTACCCTGAAGGTCACCGCCGTGGCAGCTCGCGCAGTGCTCGTCGTAGGCCTCCTCGCCCCGCCCGATCTGCGCTTCGGCGTACCAGCCCGTTTCCGTCACCTCGGCTTCGGTCGGCTCGGCCGCGACTGCCGGTTCCCTCGCCGAATAAATGATGTAGACGGCCGCGGCAGCCAAAAAGGCCAGCCACAAAACCGCCAACAGCCCTAGCCATCCCTTGAATGCCGGGGTTTTCATCGTGTTCCTCCTTACTCGAACTTACTCGAAGACGTGTGCGGCGTTGATGGCGAGGCATCGACGGCTCATTGGCAGGCTTTAATTCAATGGAACATTCTAGCAGCCTGCCCGCCACGGTTTTTGGAGGGACGGCTATATTTGGCTTGTTCTTTTGTGTAGGGGCTGGTGATGTGTAGGGGCTGGTTGGGACGCAACTAAGTCGGCTGCTCTCGAGCCTCACAGGACGCTCTCGGCACCCTGCTCAGTCCGCCGCCTGAGCCGCCCTCTCGCTGAGCGCGCGCAGGCGCTCGTAGAGCTCGAGCTGTTCGTCGCTCAGGCGCTCGGGGATGACCACGCGAACCTCGGCCAGGGCGTCGCCCCGCGTGCCGTCCTTCTTGGGCCAACCGCGGCCGCGCAGGCGCAGGGTGCGGCCGCTCTGCGTGCCCTTTGGCAGGGTCATGTCGACGGCGCCGTCCAAGGTCGGCACGCGCACGGTGCCGCCCAGGGCGGCGGTGTAGTCCGGCACCCTGAGTGAAATGCGGACGTCGTCGCCCGCGAGCGTGTAGCGGGGGTGCGGCTCGAGCCTGACCGTCAGGTAGACATCGCCGCCGCCCGGCGCCTGGCCGCGCAGGCGCAGCTTAGAACCCTCTCTGGCGCCCTTGGGCAGCTTGACCTCGAGGCGGCGGCCATCCAAACTGACCGTGCGGCTGCCGCCGTGATAGGCCTCTTCCAGGCTGATGCCGACCTCACCCCTTACGTCCTGGCGTACCGGGGCGCTGGGCTGGCCGAAGCCGCCAAAGCGCGAGCCCCCCACGCTCTCAGCGCCGAAGCCGCCGCCGAAGAGCTGCTGGAAGAAGTCGCTGAAGTCGCCGGCCTCGCCCGCGCTCGTCCAGGTGCCCGTGAAACCGCCGGGCCGCCCCGCGCCGGGCGTGAAGGGAGGCGGCCCGCCCGCCGAGCCGTACTGGTCGTAGACCTTGCGCTTTTCGGGGTCGGAGAGGACGGTGTAGGCCTCGTTTATCTCCTTGAAGCGCTCCTCGGCGGCCGCGTCCCCGGGGTTCTTGTCCGGGTGGTGTTTGGCCGCCAGTTTGCGAAAGGCCGAGCGAATCTCCTTGTCGGTCGCCGAGCGTCCCAGGCCCAGCGTCTGGTAATAATCCTTGTAGGCGGCCACGGCACCTCCTTTCGAGAAAATCGGTTAATCAGTTTGAAGGTTGGAAAGTTTGAAGGTTGAAACCTTCAAACCTTCAAACTCTATTCCTGATACACCACCACCCTGGCCGGACGCACCAGGCGCCCCTCCTTGGTGAAGCCTACCTGATAGACTTCCGCAACCGTGCCAGCCAGCGCCCTATCCTCCGCAGGAAAGCTCGAGAGCGCCTCATGAAAGTCGGGGTCGAACCTGTCGCCCCGCTTACCCACCTCCTTGATGCCCAAAGCCGCCAAGTTGCGCTTCAGGCCCTCCCGAACGGCTTCGACACCGGGGATGATCTTGCCCGGGTCAGTCTCGGCGGCCTCGAGCGCGCGGCCGAGGTCGTCGTAGGCGGGAAGAACGGCCAAGACCGCACTGTCCATGCCGGCCTCGCGGGCGCGATCAACATCCTGGGCGGCGCGGCGGCGGTAGTTCTCGAGGTCGGCGCGGGCGCGCAAGAACCGGTCCTTGAAGTCGGCGCTCTCCTGCTGCGCCTCCTTGAGCTTCGTCTGTAGGGTCATGAGCTCGCCGCGGAGGATGTCGATCTCACTCTGGATCGCATCCAGACCTGCCTCCACTTGCTCGGGGGCAGCCTGTTCGGGCTCGGCGCTTTCGGCCGGAGAGGAAGAGGCCTCAGGGACCTCTTCCTCTCTGCTCTTGTCCTCTAGTCTGTTCTTGTCCTCTAGGCGCTCGTCTTCTAGGCGCTCGTCTTCTTGTCTGTCTTCTTGTCTGTTCCTGGTCTCGTTCGGCATGGTGGGCCCCTTAGCTGGCAGGCTTGAAGTCGGCGTCGATCACGTCGTCGTCCTGCTTGCCGGCTTCGCCGCCGGGCTGGCCGCCGCTCTGATCGTCGCTCTGATCGCCACCCTCGCTGGCGCCCCGCTGCTGCGCGGTGGCCTGCTGAAAGGCGCTTATCCTCTCGGAGAGCTCGCGGCTGAGCTCGTCGAGGCGCTCCTTGGGGGCGTTGGCGTTGATGGCGCTCTCGGCCTCGTCGATCACCTTGATGACCGGCTGCTTGTCGTCTTCCGAGGCTTCCGTAGCCTCGTCGACGAGCTTCCTGGCCTGGAGCCTCATGCCGTCCAAGTTGTTCCTTACTTCCGCATAGTCGCGCGCCTGGCGGTCCTCATCGGCGTGCGCGGCGGCCTCCTTGACCATGCGGTCGACTTCGTCCTCGGAGAGGGTGGTGGTGTTCTGGATGGTTATGGAGGCTTCCTTGCCGGTCGACTTTTCGCGCGCGGTCACGTTCAAGATGCCGTTGGCGTCGATGTCGTAGGTGATCTCTATCTGCGGCAGGCCGGCGGGCATGGGCGGGATGCCCTCGAGCTTGAAGCGTCCCAAGGACTTGTTGTCGTCGGCCATGGCCCGCTCGCCCTGGAGGACGTGGACCTCGACGCCGGGCTGGTTGTGCTCGGCGGTGGTAAAGGTCTCGGCCTTGCGCACCGGCACGGTGGTGTTGCGCTCGATCAGCTTGGTGAAGACGCTGCCCTTGGTCTCGACGCCCAAGGAGAGCGGGGTAACGTCCAAGAGCACGATGTCCTCGACCTCACCGGTCAAGACGCCGGCCTGGATGGCGGCGCCCAAGGCCACCACCTCGTCGGGGTTGACCGACTGGTTGGGCTCCTTGCCGAGCATCTCCTTGACGATGCGCTGCACCGCCGGCACGCGGGTCGAGCCGCCGACCAAGATCACCTCATTGATGTCGGTTTTCGAGAGCTTGGCGTCCTTGAGGGCCGTCTCGACGGGGCCACGGACGCGGGCCAAGAGCGGCGCGATGAGCTCTTCGAACTTGGTGCGCGAGAGCCTGCGCTCTAGGTGCAAGGGCGCGCGCGAATCGGGGTCCATGGCGATAAAGGGCGCGCTGATGGTGGTCTCGGGCGTGCTCGAGAGCTCGATCTTGGCCTTTTCCGCCGACTCGATGAGGCGCTGCAGCGCCTGCTTGTCCTTGCGCAGGTCAACGCCGTACTCCTTCTTGAACTCGTCGGCGAGCCAGTTGACGATGGCATAGTCCATGTCCGAGCCGCCCAGGTGGGTGTCGCCCGAGGTCGAGCGCACCTCGAAGACGCCGTCGCCGACCTCGAGCACCGACACGTCGAAGGTGCCGCCGCCCAGGTCGAAGACCAAGACCGTCTCGTTGCCCTTCTTGTCGAGGCCGTAGGCGAGCGCCGCCGCGGTCGGCTCGTTGACGATGCGGAGGACATCCAAGCCGGCTATTTTGCCGGCGTTCTTGGTGGCCTCGCGCTGGGCGTTGTTGAAGTAGGCGGGCACGGTGACGACGGCCCTGGTGACCTTGCCGCCCAGGGTCTTGCCGGCGTCCTCGACGAGCTTTTGCAGGATCATCGCCGAGATCTCCTCGGGGGTGTACTGCTTGTCGCCCACCACGAAGCGGACACCGCCGTCGTCACCGCGGACGACCTCGTAGGGCGAGCGCTCGGCCTCTTCCTTGACCTCGTCCCAGGTGCGGCCCATGTAGCGCTTGATCTCGAAGAGGGTGCCCTTGGCGTTCAAGACGGCCTGGCGCTTGGCGACCTGGCCGACCATGCGGTTGCCCTCCTTGAAGGCGACGACCGACGGGGTGGTGCGGTTGCCCTCGCTGTTCACGAGAACCTCGGGCTCCTTGCCCTCCATCACCGCGATCACGCTGTTGGTGGTGCCTAAGTCGATTCCTACAGCTTTTGGCATAATGGCTTTCCTTTCGGCTTGAAAATTGCGTCTGGCCCACTGACACGTCGGGGCGCAAAACGCCTACACTGGGAGTAAGTATAACTCTGGCTGTTTGCATTGTCAACAGATATGAGTCTGGTCTTATCAAGTTAGATCGTATCAAGTTAGATCGTATCAAGTTAGGAGGAACCTGTGACCTTTCTGGTGATCGCTCGAGACGGCGAAGGCACCGAGGCCAAGGCGCGGCGGCAGGCCGTGCGCGAGAGGCACCTTGACGAGATCAAGCCGGCGGTGGCGGACGGTACGGTGCAGTTGGGCGGCGCGCTCTTAGGCGACGACGGCGAACCGATCGGCTCGGCGCTCATCGTCGCGGCGGAGTCGAGGGAGGCGCTCGAGACCTTTCTCAAAAACGACGTCTACAGCCAGGCCGGGGTGTGGCTGAGCTTCGATATCTTTCCCTTCAAACGGGCTGTGTAGCGCTCTGGGGTAGCGCTCTGGGGTAACGCTCTAGGCGGGCTGGGCGCGGCGGCTTTGCAGGGCGCGCGAGAGAAGCAGGCTGCCCATCAAGACGCCCGCCGAGAGCAGCAGCGTCTGAACGTTCAAGGTGGGCCAACTGCCCAACTCGCCCTCCAAGGAGGCGCCGAAGAGCCCCGCGGCCAGCGTGCCCGGCACGCCGCCGAGCAAGGTGGCCAGCACGAAGGGCGGCAGGCGGATACCGAGGACGCCGCAGCTGTAATTAATAAGGTCGCCCGGCAAGAAGATCAGGCGGCCGGTCAGGACGGTCTCGAAGGGGTGGCGCCTGAGCCGCCGCACGAAGCCCCGGTCGAGCCCTCGCAGGGCGCTGCCGCTCACCGCGTAGCGGCCGAAGAGGTAGGCGACCAGCGCCGACAGCGTCCCGGCTAAGAGCGCGTAGAGAACGCCGCCGACGGGCCCGAAAGCGAAACCGGCCAGCACGATGAGCGGCGTGGCGGGAAAGAGCAGGAGCGGGCGCAAGAGGTAGAGGCCGAGCAGGCTGAGGGCGCCCGCCAGCGAGCCCGTCATCACCTCGAGCCCTGCCTGCAAGAGGCGCAGAGGCCCCAGGTCATGGCGCCACAAAAACCACCAGAAGACCAGCAGCGCCGCCAACCACAGGCCCAGCACCGCCAGCTTCACGGGGTGGTGTCGTACCAGGTTTACAGCTCGTTTCATCGCGTTCCCAACTCGCTAGGTGCCGGTTCGGCGTAGCATAGACTACTGAGATAGACTGCTAAGGATGCGCCAAGCACACCAGTGTAAGGAATCGTGTCTCCGCGTAATGTAGGCTGGTGTCGGTTGTGCGCCCTCGCGGACGCGGCAACCTCACCGCCACCGCCCCTCCTGTCTCAGCAGGACGCGGCCCGCATCGCAAAACCAAGCGCGTTCTGGAGGTTGTCATGCTCCATACCCATACCAGACTGGCCAACGAAGTCCTGCCCGAAGAGATCGCCCGGCTGATCGAAGAAAAGCGCTGGGCCGAGCTGTCGAGCCGGCGGGTCGCCTGGCCCGACTCTGAGATGGTCGCGCCCGAGCTGGTGGACTTTCTTTTGGAACTCGACAAGGAAGATCGCGTCCTGCTCTTTCGCGCTCTGCCTCGCCGCCTGGCCACGGAGGTGTTTGCCTACCTCGAGCCCGAGCCCCGCGACGCGCTTCTGCGCGAGCTCACCGACGGCGAGACCCGGCAACTGCTGGCCAACCTGAATCCGGACGACCGCACGGGCGTCTTAGAGGAGCTGCCAGGCCGGGTCACCCAGCGGCTTTTAAACCTGCTCTCCCCCGAGGACCTGGAGGAGGCGCGGCAGCTCCTGGGCTATCCTGAGGAGAGCGTGGGCAGGCTGATGACGCCCGACTACGTGGCGGTCAAGCCGGAGTGGAGCGTCGACCGGGCTCTGGAGCACATCCGCAGGCTGGGCCGGCGCAGCGAGACCATCAACATGATCTACGTCCACGACGACGACTGGAAGCTCCTGGACGCCTTGCCGCTGCAGAGCTTCATCCTCGCCAAACCGGACAAGACCGTCAGCGACATCATGGACTACTCCTTTGCGAGCCTCAGAGCCAGCGACGACCGCGAGGAGGCGGTGCGAATGATGCAGCGCTACGACCGGGTGGCCCTGCCGGTGGTGGACTCGCAGGGCATTCTCCTCGGCATCGTCACCGTGGACGACGTTTTCGACGTGGCCGAAGAGGAAGTCACCGAGGACTTCCACAAATCGGCCGCCGTGACGCCCCTCAACCGGGGCTACTGGCAGGCCAGCCTCTGGAACCTCTACAGTTCGCGCATCGGCTGGCTGGCCACGCTGGTCATGGTCAGCCTGGTCTCGTCGGGCGTCATCGGCATTTACGAGGAGGTGCTCGAGAGCGTGGTGGCCTTGGCCTTTTTCATGCCGCTGGTGATCGGCACCGGCGGCAACGCCGGCACCCAGGCGGCCACCATGATGATCCGCGCCCTCAGCACCGGCGATGTGGAGATTCGCCAGTGGTTTCGCGCCTTCTTGAGAGAGATTGCCATCGGCTTTACGCTGGGGGTGTCGCTGGGTGCGCTCGGCATGGTGCTTGGAATCTTTCGGGGCGGTTACGAGGTCGGCCTCATCGTGCTGCTGACCATGATGGTCATGCTGGTCATCACCAACCTGCTGGGCATGTCGCTCCCCTTTATCCTGACCAAGCTGGGGCTCGACCCGGCCAGCGCCAGCGGGCCACTCGTCGCCTCGATTGCCGACGCCATCGGCCTCCTAGTCTACTTCGCCATCGCCAGCCGGGTGCTCGGCTTTTAGACCCGGCCATTTAGACCCGGCTAAAATAGCTGATGGCCAAGACGACGGTCGCCAAGATCCAGGTGTAGTAGGCGAAGCCGATCAGGCTGCCCTGCTTCAAGAACTTGAGCAGGATAGCGATCGCCAGGTAGCTCGAGATCCCCGCCGCCACCGTGCCGATGACCAGCACCTCGGTGCTGAGGCTGGCGGAAAGGTCCTCGCGCAAGACCGTGCGCATCTCGAGCAGCGCCGCGCCCATGATGGCGGGAATTGAGAGCAGGAAGGAAAAGCGGGCCGCCGCCTCCCGACCCAAGCCGCCCATCATGCCGGCGGCGATGGTGACGCCGGAGCGAGACAGTCCCGGCAGGACGGCCAGCGCCTGAAACAGGCCCATAACCAGGCTGTGGCGCCAGGTGACGCTCAGGGTGCGCAGCTTTGACGCCGTCTCCACCTGACCCGAACGCGGGTTCTTTTCGGCAAACCACAAGAGGGCGCCCGTAAAGTAGAGCATAAAGGCCGAGATGTAGACCGAGCCAAAGGCCCGGTCTACCAGGTCGCGCAGGGTGAGGCCGACGACCACCAGCGGCAGCGTACCTAAAATGACCAGGAGCATAAGCCGCCGCCCCGCTCTGGCCTCGGCGGTCCGGCCGCCGAAAGGACTCTTTGCCATGAGCCAGAGTTCCGCCCTCAGCGCGATCATCACCGCCAGCAGCGAGCCGAGGTGAATCACCGCGTCGAAGGTAAAGGCGCCCTCGTGGACGCCCATCAACCTCTGCACGATGACCAGGTGGCCCGAGCTCGAGATCGGCAAGAACTCGGTGATTCCCTGAACGAGGCCCAAGATGAGTGCTTCGAGTGCTGTCACGAGAGACCAAGTTACCATGCCAGCGGCTATCGCGAGCCGGCAGGGTCAC
>JALZLY010000252.1 GCA_030858465.1 Deinococcota bacterium | reverse complement strand
TGGCCCAAGGTCCGCCGCCCGCTCGCGTAGAGCAGGCCGAGCAGCACCAGGTAGACGGCGCTCACCCGCAGGGCGGTGAAGAGCAGCGTGAGCCCGTCGCCAAGGAGCGCCCGCAGGTGGAAGAGCGCGTCCGCCGGGGGCATGGCGCCATCTTACCGCTCCAACGTCAACAATCCTCAGCACGGCCTCGCTAGACCGCCAGCACCCTGGCCAGCTCGTAGAGCTGCTCGTCGATGGGCTTGTCCTTTTCCCAGGTGTCCGGCAGGGGGACGAGCCGGGTGTCGCGGCCGTCGATGCCGACCATGACGTCCGTCTCACCCGCCAAGAGGCTGTTGACGGCGACGTAGCCGAGCCGCGAGGCCAGGACGCGGTCGCGGGTGCTGGCCGAGCCGCCGCGCTGGATGTGGCCTAAGATGCTGGCCCGCACCTCGAACTTGCACTCGCGCTCGATGGTCTTGGCGAGCGCTAAGGCCCCGCCCTCATAAGCGCCCTCGGCGACGACGATGATGCTCGAGCTCTTGCCGCGCGTTTCCGAGTCCTGGATGTCACGGATAAGCTCCTGCAGGTCGAAAGGCCGCTCCGGGATGAGGATGGATTCGGCGCCGCCGGCCACGCCCACGGTGAGCGCGATGTGACCGGCGCGGCGGCCCATCACCTCGACGAGGACGAGCCGGTCGTGGCTGGCGGCGGTGTCGCGCAAGCGGTCGACGGCGTCCAGGGCGATGTTGATGGCGGTGTTGAAGCCGATCGACACGTCGGTGCCGTAGAGGTCGTTGTCGATGGTGCCGGGCAGGCCCACGAGCCTGACGCCGTGCTCGCTGGCGAGCGCGTGAGCGCCCCGCAGGGTGCCGTCCCCGCCGATGACGACGAGGCCGTCGACGCCGTGCTCGCCGAGCTTTTCGGAGGCGGTCGTTCTCCCCTGCGCCGTCATAAAGGCCTGGGAGCGGGCGGTGCGGAGGATGGTGCCGCCGCGCTGGATGATGTTGGCGACGCTCCTGGGGCCCATCTCCTCGATGGCGCCCTCGATCAGGCCCTGGTAGCCGCGGTAGATGCCCGAGACCGCGACGCCGCGATAGTGCGCGGTCCGCACCACCGCGCGGATGGCCGCGTTCATACCGGGCGCGTCGCCGCCGCTCGTGAGAACGCCGATGTGCTTCACAGCTCCTAGGTGCTTCACAGCTTCGTAGTATAGCGCAGGCTTTTCAGGGGCTGCGTCCGGCGTGGACAGGGAAGCTCCCAAGGCCTACGCCTGTCGCTTCGGTGGGCTGCTCGAGCCGTGGGCTGAGCGTCCACGGCGCTCAGCTCTCAGCCGTCAGCTACCAGCCATGACTCCCCTCCGCCCGTCATCCATCCGGTTTGGGACGTACCCGCAAGGCTCACTTAACTTGACAATATAGCACTCAGGTTTCATAATAATGACAGTGCAGCAGGCATGCGCGATGCCAATTTTGTTGCGCGGCAAGCTTAGACTTGATCTCGAAACGACGATCGGAAAGCGACGGATGCTATGGACGCAGAAAGATTGACCGAATCGGCCCTGCAGGCGGTGGCGAACGCGCAGGCGGTCGCCCGCGGCAGGGGCCACCAGACCATCGCCCCGGCGCACCTGCTCACGGCGCTGCTGGCGGACGGCGTCGGTCCGGCCGCCCGGGTGCTCGAGCGCGCCGGGGGCAACCTCAAGCAGGTAGAGGCGGGCCTGAACGCCGCGCTGGAGCGCCTGCCCAAGGTCTCGGGCGCCGAGGGTCAGTACATGAGCCCAGAGCTCGCCAAGGCCTTCGAGCGGGCCGAGGGCGTCGCCAAAGCGTGGGGCGATTCCTTCGTCGCCGTGGACGCGCTGCTCGTGGCGGTCAGGGACGCGGGCGGTGAGGGAACCAAGCTCCTGCCCGGCAAGGAGGCGCTGCTGGCGGCGGCGCAGGAGATCAGAAAGGGGCGCAGCGTGGACAGCAAAACAGCGGAAACGGCCTTCGAGGCCCTGGAGAAGTACGGCAACGACCTGACCGCGGCGGCGCGGGACGGCAAGCTCGACCCCGTCATCGGCCGCGACGAGGAGATTCGCCGGGCGATCCAGATCCTCTTGCGGCGCACCAAGAACAACCCGGTGCTGATCGGCGAGCCGGGCGTCGGCAAGACCGCCATCGCCGAGGGTTTGGCCCAGCGTATCGTCAAGGGCGACGTGCCCGAGGGCCTGCAGGGCAAGCGCATCATCGGGCTCGACATGGGTTCCTTGCTGGCGGGCGCCAAGTATCGCGGCGAGTTCGAGGAGCGCCTCAAGGCCGTTATCACCGAGACGGTGCAATCGAAGGGCGAGGTGGTGCTCTTCGTCGACGAGCTCCACACCATCGTCGGCGCGGGCAAGGCCGAGGGCGCGGTGGACGCGGGCAACATGCTCAAGCCGCCGCTGGCGCGCGGCGAGCTCAGGATGATCGGCGCGACCACCCTAAACGAGTACCGGAGCATCGAAGGGGACGCCGCCCTGGAGCGCCGCTTCCAGCCCATCGTCGTCGCTGAGCCTTCGGTCGAGGAGACGATTTCGATCCTGCGCGGCATCAAAGAGAAGTACGAGGTCCATCACGGCGTCGAAATAGCCGACCCGGCCATCGTCGCGGCGGCGACCTTGTCGCACCGCTACATCGCCGACCGGCAGCTGCCCGACAAGGCCATCGACCTGATCGACGAGGCGGCCAGCCGCATCCGCGTGCAGTTAGAGAGCATGCCCGAGGAGATCGACGGCTTGAGGCGCCGTAAACTCCAGCTCGAGATCGAGCGCGAAGCGCTAAAGCGCGAGACCGACGCCGAATCCGTCAACCGCCTCCTGCGCATCGAGGAGGAGCTGCGCGGCTTGGAGGACGGCATCGGCGCGGCGCAGTCCGAATGGGAGGCCGAGCGCAAGATCCACGACGAGCTGCGCGAGGCGCAAGAAAGGCTCGACAGCGTCAAGACCCAGATCGAGGCCGCCGAGCGCGAGTACGACCTCAACCGCGCCGCCGAACTCAGATACGGGCAACTGCCCAAGCTCGAGACGGCGATCCGCGACTTGAGCCGCAAGCTCGACAACGCCAGGTACGTGCGCTTAGAGGTCGGCGAGAACGAGGTGGCCGAGGTGATCAGCCGCTGGACGAACATTCCCGTGGCGCGGCTCATGGAGGGCGAGCGCGAGAAGCTGCTCAGGCTCGAGGACGAACTCCACGAGCGCGTGGTCGGCCAGGACGAGGCGCTCACCGCCGTCGCCGACGCCATCCGCCGCTCGAGGGCGGGCTTGGCCGACCCCAACCGCCCCATCGGCTCGTTCATCTTTCTGGGTCCCACCGGCGTCGGCAAGACCGAGACCGCCAAGGCGCTGGCCGAAGCGCTCTTCGACACCGAGGAGGCTACTATCCGCCTCGACATGTCCGAGTACATGGAAAGGCACACCGTCGCTCGGCTGATCGGCGCGCCTCCGGGCTACATCGGCTACGACGAGGGCGGCCAGCTCACCGAGGCGGTCAGGCGCCGCCCCTACAGCGTCCTGCTCTTCGACGAGATCGAAAAGGCCCACCCCGACGTGTTCAACACCCTCTTGCAGCTCCTCGATGACGGCCGGCTGACCGACTCGCACGGCCGCACCGTGGACTTCAGGAACACGGTGGTCATCATGACCTCGAACATCGGCTCACCGCAGATTTTGGAGGCCAGCCGCAGCGGCGCGGACTACGAGGCGATCAAGAGCACCGTCTTCAACCTGCTGCAGGGGCACTTCCGCCCCGAATTCTTGAACCGCGTCGACGATATCATCGTCTACCACGCGCTGGACCGCGAGCAGGTGCAGAGGGTCGCCGAGATCCAGCTGAGCTACTTGAAGCGCCGCCTGGCGGACAAGCGCATCGCGGTCGAGTTCACCCCCGCCGCGATGGAACACCTCGCGCGCGTCGGCTACGACCCGGTCTTCGGCGCCCGGCCCTTGAAGCGCGCCATCCAGAGCCTGATCGAGACGCCGCTGTCCAAAAAGATCATCGCCGGCGACGTCAAGGACGGCGACACCATCGTCGTCGAGCCCGGCGCGGGCGGCTTCAGCTTCGAGACGCGGCAGGAGGCCGGAGCGCTCAACTGACCCGCCGCTGAATTCCGGCTCCTGCCTAACCATAGCGCTCCTCGCCAAAGGGGTCGCCGCGCATGTGGTAGCCGTTGCGCTCCCAGAAGCCCGGCACGTTCTGGCTCATGAACTCGAGCCCCGAAAGCCATTTGGCGCTCTTCCAGGCGTAGAGCTGCGGGATGATGGTGCGCAGGGGGCCGCCGTGCTCGACAGGGATGTCCTCGCCGAAAAGCTTGTGCGCCAGCAGGCAGGACTCGGCCAGGAAGTCGTCCAGCTTCAGGTTGGTGGTGTAGCCGCCGTAACAGTGAAGCATCACGTGGCTGGCGCCGTCCTTGAGCGCAAGGTGCTTCATCAGCTCGGTCGTCAGGACGCCCGTCCAGGCCACCTCCATCTTCGACCAGTGGGTGACGCAGTGAAAGTCCTTGGTAATGCTGGTCTGCGGCATGTTCATGAGGTCTTGCCAGGTGAAGGTCAGCTCGTCGGCCAAGCCGAAGACCTTGAGCTCGAGGGCTTCTTTTGAAACGCGCGGGGTGGGGCCGTAGGTGAGCACGGGAAAGCGCTCGGTGACGCTCTGCCCGGCGGGGATCCGGGGGTCGTTCGGCCGCCTCTTGAAGATATTTCGCAACATATCCTCTCCTTAAGGTCAGGCTAGCACGCTGCCGCCGCCGCGATTTTGGCGTGGCTGACGAAGCCTTAGGCTAAACTGAGGGATGGTTATGGCTTCGAAACTGGCGAGGGCCTGTGAAGCTTTCGAGCAGGGTCGGCTCGAGGAGGCCGAGGCTCTCTATCTGGAGTGCCTTGGCGAAACGGAACAAGGTGACCACGACAATGACGCGGCACTTCACGGTTTGGGTTTTGTTAAGGCTGAGCAAGGCGCCTTTGCGGAGGCGAGGCGCTGTTACACCACGCTCTTGGACCGCGCCAGGAGGAGGGGTGACCGTCGAGCGGAGCACGTCGCCTTGCATCAGCTGGGCATGGTCGCACGTCTGGCGCGAGACTACAAGGCGGCGCTACGTCTGTTTGCCGACGAGCACACCCTTTTGAAGAGGCGCTTGCCCGATCATCGAGCAGGCTTTTCCGCCAACCTCTACGAACGAGGCTCCATCCGCTTTCTGCAGGGGGAGTGGGAAGGGGCGCGGCAGCTTTTGCAGGAGGCGCTGGTAGAGGGCATTAGGGCCGGCGACGCCATGTGCCAAGCCTGCGCGTGGCGGGCTCTAGGTGAACTCGCCGCGGCTCAGGGTGATAAGGCCGCGGCCAAGAGCTGCTTTGCGGAAAGTATCAGCTTGTTTCAGGCGGTAGGGGAGACACGGGCTGCCCTGGAGGTCGAGGCGCTTCTCGAGGCGCTGGAATAGCACCGTATACCGTACTGTCTTTTTACCGGCTGTCCTTATACTGTCTTTGTGTCTGATGTCGTGTCCGACCTGAGATTCGTCCTGGTGCGGCCCAAGGACCCGCGCAACATGGGCTCGAGCGCCCGCGCCGTCAAGAACTTCGGCTTCGCTGACCTCTGGCTGGTGGCGCCGCAGCGCCTCCTCAACGCCGAGGCCTTTGCGCTCGCCGCGCACGCTCAGGAGGTGCTGAGGGGCGCCGTGCGCTGCGCCTCGGTGCGCGAAGCGGTCGCGGACCGGACCCTGGTCCTGGGCACCACCGCCCGGCCCCGGACGGCCGCCAGAGAGGTCTATACGCCGCGCCAGGCCGCGGCGCTCATCAGAGGCCGCCGCGCCGCGCTCCTCTTCGGCCCCGAGGACTTCGGCCTCAGCAACGAGGACTTGAGCTACTGTCAGGGTTTTATCCAGATTCCCACCGCCGACTACGCCTCCTTGAACCTGGCGCAGGCCGTGCAGGTTCTGGCTTACGAGTGCTTCCAGGGGAGACTCCAAGGGGCGCCGGAGCAAGAGGCGCCGGAGCAAGGGGCGGGGGAGCAAGGGGAGAGGGCGCTGGCCTCCAGGGCTGCGATCGAGGCGATGTACGACCACCTGCACGAGACGATGCACCTGATCGGCTACACCGACAGGTTGCGCGAGCGCGCGGCCATGGCCCATTTTCGTAACCTCTTCGACCGCGCCGGACTCACCGCCAAGGACGTGATGGTCCTGCGCGGCCTGTGGCGCCAGGCGCAGTGGGCGGCGCGGCAGGATGCGCTGGGCTTGCCCGAGTCCCTGAAGCTTCGCCGCGAGGAGTGAGCTTTGGCGCGCCCTGTCCCTCGCCACTGCCGTACTCCGGCTCGAGCTAGAGCGCCCTAGGTCTGGAAGCGGAAGCGGCGTTTTTCTCTCCTCCGCTGGTCCGCCTCCTGCCATCTTCTTGGCCTTGGCCGGCTGCGGGGTTAGAATGGAGCCATGACCAGCTTTCCTCTCTCGCGTCCGGTACGTCTGGCCGTCTTCGCTTCGGGAAAGGGCAGCAACTTGAGTGCCATCCTCCAAGCCTTTCCCGCCTCGCACCCGCTCGCCTCCGTCGCCCTGGTGATCAGCAACAACGAGGGCGTGGGCGCGCTCGACAAGGCCAAGGCGCTCGGCATCAACGCCTATCACGTGGCCTCTGGCGAGCAGGAGCGCTTCGAGAACGAGGTGGAGGTGCTCCTCGCGCGTCACACCATCGACGTCGTCCTCTTAGCCGGCTTCATGCGTCTGCTCTCGGCGCGCTTTGTCGAGCACTGGCGCGGCCGCCTCTTGAACATCCACCCCTCGCTTCTGCCCGAGTTTCCGGGGCTGGACGCGCCGGAACAGGCGCTCGCCGCCGGGGTGAGGGTGTCGGGCTGCACCGTCCACTTCGTCGACGAGGGCGTGGACTCGGGCCCCATCATCTTGCAGCGGCGGGTGCCGGTCCTGCCCAAGGACAGCGTGGAGACGCTCAAGGCGCGCATTCGGCGCGAGGAGCACAAGGCCTATCCCGAGGCGATCAAGCAGCTTCTGCTCGGCAAGGTGAGCTACCCGGCCGGGGCCTCTGCTGGAGAGTCCGGCGAGTGAAGGTGCTCATCGTCGGGGGGGGCGGCCGGGAGCACGCGCTCGCCTGGAAGCTGGCCGCCTCGCCCGGCGTAGAGATCATCGCCGCGCCCGGCAACGCCGGCGTGGCCGCCTTGGGTCGCTGCGTGCGTCTGGAGAGTCCCGAGGCGACCCTGCGTTTTGCCCAGGAGGAGGAGGTCGGCCTCACCGTCGTCGGGCCGGAAGCGCCGCTCGTGGCGGGGCTGGTGGACCGTTTCGAGGCGGCGGGCCGGCGCGCCTTTGGCCCGCGGCGGGCGGCGGCGCGGCTCGAGGGCTCCAAGCGCTTCGCCAAGGACTTCATGCGGCGGCACGGCGTCCCGACCGCGACCTTCGCGGGCTTCAGCGAGCTGAGCCGGGCGCTCGCCTACCTGAGGGAGGCGTCCCTGCCGCTCGTCGTCAAGGACTCCGGGCTGGCGGCGGGCAAGGGCGTCACCGTCGCGCGAACCAGCGGCGAGGCCGAAGCGGCGGTGCGCGCCGTCTTGGCCGCGCCGGGGGGCGAGGTCGTGTTAGAGGAGTTTCTCGAGGGCTGGGAGCTCAGCCTGCTCGCCTTCTGCGACGGCAAGACCCTCTTGCCCATGCTGCCGTCGCAGGACTACAAGCAGGCCGAGGACGGCGACCGTGGCCCGATGACGGGCGGCATGGGCGCGCTGGCGCCGCTGCCCTTAGGCGAGGGCGAGGGGTCCCGGCTGCGCGCCGAGGTGCTGGAACCCACCCTGCGCGGGCTCCAGGCCGACGGGCTCGACTACCGGGGCGTGCTCTTTTTCGGCTTGATGATGACGGCGGCCGGTCCCAAGCTGCTCGAGTACAACGCCCGCTTCGGCGACCCCGAGACGCAAGCTCTGCTGCCGCTCCTCGAGACCGATCTGCTCGCGGTCATGGAGGCGGTGGTAGACGGGACCCTAGCAGGCGTCACCTTGCGCTGGCAGGAGGCGCACTGCGCCTGCGTGGTCATGGCCGCGCCGGGCTACCCCGGCGACTACCAGAGGGATCTGCCCATCACCTTGCCGCATGACCTGCCCGCAGGGGTCAGCCTCTTTCACGCGGGCACCGCCCTGAAGGGCGGCAGGCTCGTCAGCAGCGGCGGCAGGGTGCTGAACGTCGCGGCCACGGCGTCCAGTCTGGAAGAGGCCCTAGCCAAAGCCTACCAGGTCGCCGCTGCTACCGGCTTTCCCGGCGCCCACTACCGGCGCGACATCGGCTACCGGCTCTTGCCGGCACGAGCCCGGTAGGGCGTATCAGCCTTCCTCCGGCGTCCTCTTAAGGGGCACGTGGAGTTCGCGGTAGTCGTCCTCCTCCTCGCCGACGAAGCGGTCGTAGAGGGCGTCGGCCTCGTCCTCGCGGTAGTTGAAGTGCAGGTACTCTTGTAACTCGTAGACCAAGAAGCGGCCCAGTTGCGCGTCGAGGACGGGCAGAGAGTCGGGTCCGGCCTCCAGATCCGCGCTGAGGCCGGCCAGGTAGTCCCGTTCCTGCGGGTCGATGTCCTCGGCGGGATGGTCGGCGAAGGTATTGGCCTTCGCCAAGATGAATTGCCTGACGGCGCGTTCGTTTTCGGTCATGGAACGAGTATAAAGCGACCATCCAGCCCTCGTGGTTGCCGTGAATCCTTTCCCGGCGAACCTTTGCTTGGGCCGATGCTTGGGCCGAGATATGAGGCGGCTGAGATATGAGGGCTGTCGCCTTGCTATGATAGGGCCGAAACGGAGGTGGCCATGGCCATCATGGACCGGATTGTCACCATTGTGCGAGCGAACTTAAACGACCTCTTGACCCGCGCGGAGGACCCCGAGAAGATCATCAACCAGACCCTCATGGACATGCGCCAGGCCCAGTACGAGGCGCGCATGGAGGTGGCCCAGGCGATGGCCGAGGGCAAGCGGCTCGAGCGCGACCTGGGGTCCCACCAGGACGAAGCCAAGAGCTGGCTTGAAAAGGCCGAGCAGGCCATGAAGTCGGGCAGGGAAGACCTGGCCAGAGAGGCGCTCAGGCGCAAGAAGGCCGCCAAGGACCTGGCCGAGGGCTTCGAGGAGCAGCTCGCCAGCCACCGCGCCATGCTCGAGCGCCTGACCACGCAGATGCGCGCTCTGGACGCCAAGATCGAGGAGGCCGAGCGCAAGCGCAAGCTGCTTATCGCCCGGCAGCGCCGCGTTGACGCGCAGGGCTCGGTCGACGCCGCCATGGCCAAAACCGATACCAGCAAGGCCTTTGCCGCCTTTGAGCGCATGGAGAACAAGGTCGTGAGCATGGAGGACCGGCTCGAGGCCGAACGTGAGCTGTCCGAGGCGCTCAGCCTGGACGACGAGTTCGCAGCCTTGCGCGAAGACAGCGAGGTCGAGGACGAGCTCGAGACGCTCCGGGCTCGTCTCGGCGGTGCCTCGGAGTAGGCTGGTCCGGTGTTCGATCCGGTGCTGGCGCTCGTTCTCGTCTTGCTCGTCTTGCTCGGCCTCTGGGCGCTGCTGCGGGGCTATGGGCGGAGGCCGGCCGGTTCGCGCCCAGGCGGCGACCTCGGCGGGCAGAGCCTGGCGGCGCTGGCTCAGCCCTACCGCGGCCTCATGGCCGAGGCGCTCGAGATCGAACGCGATGTCCGGCGCCAGGTTGCGGCGGCGCCGCGACCGCTGCGCGGCCGCCTGGCGG
>JALZLY010000251.1 GCA_030858465.1 Deinococcota bacterium | reverse complement strand
CGCCCCTAGAGGGCGAGGAGCAGGAGGCTGAAGAGGAAGGGGCCGAAGCGGAGGCCGCCGCGGCGGCGGACGACGACTGCCTGAGGCTGCCCGAGCCGCGCGCGGCGGGGTTTGCGGTGAGCCACGGCGGCGGCATCTACGTGTTCGGCGGCGTCGTTGAGAACGAGGCGCCGAGAGACCCCGCCAACGAAGCGATCCGCGCCGACGACCGCGTCTACTCCCTCGACACGGCGCAGTTCCCGCTGCAGTGGCAGGAGATGCCCTCCATGAACGAGCCGCGCGAGCACTTCAACGCCGTGGTGGTCGAGGAGCGCATCTACGCGGTGCGCGGGCGCAACGAGGAGTCTCCGCGCATGCGCGGCCTAGAGTCCTGGGCGCCGGGCGAGGAAGCGTGGCAGCAGGAGGAGGAGGCGCCGATCGGCGGCAGCGCCGGCATCGTCGCGGCCATCGACCAGTGCATCTACGCCTTTGGCGGCGAGTTCACCCCCTTTACCCACACCGGCACGCTCCGGGCCTCGCAGGTCTTCCACGTGCCCAGCGGCGCCTGGCGCACCCTTGACAGTGACGTCCAGGACGAGCCCCTGGACGCCTCGGACGTCTTGCACCTGCACGGCGTCTTCGCCGCCACCTTCGAGGAGGAGGGCCAGACGAAGATCCTCGTGGCCGGAGGTGGCGACGAGGCCTGGGGCTCGCCCATCAGCAAGGTCCACATCTTCACCCCGCCGGAGGGTTGCGAGTAGCTGGAGTAAGGCCGAAGCGCTAGCGCCGGATCAGACGATAGAGGAGTGGGTAACGAGCCCCCACCCCTCTATCTCTTTTATCTCTTTGCTCAGTCGTCTGCAGTGCTGGAGCCATCCGCTGCAAGGCTGGTATAAGATACGGGCGGGAGGACGCGATGTCTCTAACGATCCTACTGGTGCTGTTCGCCCTGGCCGTGGCGGCAGTCTACTACTACAACCGCATCACGGTCCTGGAAAACCGCTTTCGCAACGCCTGGAGCCAGATCGACGTGCAGCTCAAGAGGCGCAACGACCTGGTGCCCAACCTCCTCGAGACCGTAAAGGGCTACGCCGCGCACGAGAAAGAGGTCTTCGCTCGAGTCGCCGAGTCGCGCGAGAAGATGATGCGCGCGGGCAGCGTCAAGGAGTCCGCCGAGGCCGCCAACATGATGACGGCCGCGCTCAGAAGCGTCTTCGCCATCGCCGAGAACTACCCGGAACTCAAAGCCAACGAGAACTTCCGGGTCCTGCAAGAGGAGCTCTCCGGCATCGAGAACAAAATAGCCTACGCCCGGCAGTTCTATAACGACTCGGTCCTCATGTACAACAACGCCATCACCACCTTTCCCGGCGTCGCCTTCGCCGGGCCGATGGGCAAGGACACGCAGGTCTACTTGGAGATCCCCGAGACCGAGCGCGAGGTTCCCACCGTCTCCTTCAGCTCTTAGCCCGTGGCCCAAGCGCCCGACGGCCTGCCCAGCGAGTCCGCCGACCGCCTGGGCCGGAAGATCAACCTCTATGACTGGAAGGCGGCCAACATCCGCGCCTCCTGGGGGCTCATGGTTGCCGTCGCGGTCGTCCTGGCGGGTGTCGCCTACTTAGCGGCGCAGGCCTTTGACCCGGCGGCGGCGGTGTTCTATGTGGGCATTGCCGTCTTTATCGCGGTGGCGCAGAGCGGAGCGGCCTACTGGTTCAGCGACAAGATGGCCTTGGCGGCCTCGAGGGCGCGCCCGGCGACCGTGAGCGAGCACCGCTACTTGGTCAACGTGACCGAGGCCGTCGCCATCGGCGCGGGCGTGCCGACGCCCAAGATCTACGTCATCGACTCGCCCGCGCCCAACGCCTTCGCCACCGGGCGCAATCCTGAAAACGGCGCCATCGCCGTGACCACCGGCTTGATGACGCTCTTGGACCGGCAGGAGCTCGAGGGCGTCGTCGCCCACGAGATGGCCCACATCAAAAACTACGATATCCTCTTCACCTCGCTCTTGGTGGCGATGGTCGGGGCTTTGCTGCTCCTTCGCGACCTGCTCTGGCGCTCCGCGCGCTACGGCGGCATGCGGGGCAGGGGAGGGGGCAGAAGGGGCAAGGGCGGCGGCGGTCAGGCGGTCGCCCTGGCGCTGCTCATGGTGGCGCTCATCCTGGCGCCGCTCCTGGGCATGCTCTTGCGCATGGCGGTGAGCCGCCGCCGCGAGTACCTGGCCGACGCCACCGGCGCCTTTATCACCCGCAACCCCGAGGGGCTGGCGAGCGCGCTCGAGAAGCTCAGGGACTATAAGGGCCAAGCCCTCGAGGTCTCTGAGTCGGTGCAGCACATGTTCTTCACCAACCCGGTCAAGAAGTTCAACGCTCAGGGGCTCTTTGCCACCCACCCGCCGCTCGAGGAGAGAATCGACCGCCTGCGCAGGCTGTAGCTCACCCTCTCACGGCACGTTTTACAGCGCATTTTACAGCGCGCTGCTACCAGTCCGACTGGCAAAGCAGGACGCATTTACGGTTCCGACCTCAGCGCCTCGACAACCTCCCGCACAATCTTTCCCTTCTCGGAACCGGCGGCGAACTTGTGGCTCAGTTGATACAAGGCATTGAAATCGGTGGTGACCGTGTGGCAATGAAAGTTCAAGACCAACTGCCCAAAGTGGTCCGGGTTCTGCTCCCCTTCACACGCCCATAGATAATGCTGAACCAGCTCGAAACGGGCGTCGCTGAACTCGTTGAAGAAGGCCAGATCGCTCAGAAGATCGCTAGCCGTTCGGTCTCTTTCCAAGCCGAAGAGCAGCAAGTCTTTGAGCTTTTGATTGCCTCCCTTATAGTGCTTTCTGATGAGCGGGTAATTGGGATGATCGGATGCCTTTTCTGCAAGATAGCTGCGGAGCACCCTTTCGCTGAGCTCCACCGAACCTTCAAGATAACCGACAAGAAGTTCTTGGTCAGCGCCCTCGGGCTTGGCTGACTTTTCCTCGAGTTCCTCGAGGTCGGTTTCGTCGTCAACCCACCTAAAGCCCAGGGCTTCAAGGCGGCTCAGCGCGTCGTCATGGTCCCCCTCGAAGGCCTCGGAAACCTTCTCGATCAACCACTCGTCCCTAAGCGTTTCAAAATCGTCATCGGTCATCCTCGCAATCATACTTCTCGGACCTTTATCCTGTTGCCTCTACGTTTGCGGCTATTCAAATGCTCCCTTTATCTGTTACTCTCCGTTCGCTCAAATTTTTCTGACTTCACAAAAATGTCCCAAAACTGCCATCCTTGGCGAGCCAAGGACGCCTGCACGCTCATACAACCCTAAATCCAGAGTCAATTGCTGTTCGAGTTAATGACACAGCATTCGCAAAACAATATTTCCAACCTTCTGCTCCATCAGTTTTATGGATGCAGTAGCACGAAAGCTTGTCAATGTTGCTCATAAGTCGCCTTCAAATGGGTGAACTGTGGACTGAGCGGACTCAATTCTGAGAAGTGGGTTTGGAATTGAGCGAACGGTGAGTATAACACGCAATTGTTACCGGACCTCGGCTTCGGTTAAACTCCTGCAAGGCAGAAAGTCGCCTGAAAACGCCAGTTTAGGCTCGAGTAGAAAACGACATTGGTTGTTCAGGCATTTGGGCTGGAGGCGAAGTAAATGAAAATAAGCTGGATGATCTTGTGTTCTATGCTTCTGCTCGTGCTTTCCGGGTGCGGGAATCGAGCTGTTACTCCTCAGTCAGAGTTTGCCGCAGCCAACCAGGCCGTCGAGCACTGGATGCACCAACACCCGCATGGCTGGATGTTGAACCTAAGCGACAGCCGCACCTTGACGCGTCCGGAATGGTCGAGGCCCTGCACGGAAACACCGGTGAGCGGATTCACCGCATTGCGCTACGCCTCCGGTGCGACGGAAATTGAGCTGTTCTTTGAGTGTCCGCTTGATGCCATTGCTCACGTCGAGGATCTCACTGCGGCCTTCTCACATGCAGTGCTCCAGAAATTACCGCACGGCATCGTGTCACCTGGTTGGCGCTTCGAGGTTTTGACGCCGACCAGCTCGATAAGCGAGAAGGTTACGTTTGCGGCTCCTTCACCCGGCCGGTTGCTCGTCGTGATTGAGACCCCACTCTATGCCGTCTATGGCCATAGTGTCCGGCCATCCTGTCAGCCGCCGGCGGACGCGCCCTCCCCTGAGGGCTGCTACCTCTTACGTGAACATCGCATCTTGTTGAACTTAAGCCTTGCGGTGCCGTTCCAGGGATCAGAACTGAATTGACCCGGCGTTTGGGCTCTCATAGGATTGCAGAGATCAGACTTTTGGGTGGGACGTGCGGAATGTCGGCCTAAGCTGTCATCCAAAGAAAAGCCCCGCTGAACAGCGGGGCTTTCTCTACGGTGAGTAGGGTCTAGACCTTGCTCTCCTCGAGCTTCTCTTCCTCGTCGGCCGTCTCTTCCCTCTCGGTCTGCTCGGCGACCGGCCTTCTGCCCTGGCGGAAGGCGGCGGTCAGGAGAGCGGCGGCCTCGGCGGCGTCGATGGCGTTCTCGGGGTCTTGGTCTTCCTCGGGGCGCGCTTCCACCACCGGCCTGGACGCTTCTTCAGGCTGCGGCTCAACTTCGGCCGCGGCTTCAGGGGTTTCGGCTGCGGGCGCCACGGTTTCAGGAGCTTCCGCTACGGGCTGCGCCGCGGCTGTGTCCGTAGCGGCGTCGGTCGCGGGCGCTTCGGCCTGAGCCGGGGTCTCGCCTGCTTCCGCCGCTGACTCGGGGCTGGCTTCGGGCTTGGCGGGTTCCTTCTTGTCGGCGAGGCCGAACTGGGCGAAGAGGTCGGCGTAGACGTCGCCCAACTTGGTCGTCGTCTTGCCTCCGGCGTCGGTGGCGGCGTAGGAGTAGTCGTAGTCGATCTCGCTCGAGCGGCGACCGCCACGGCGGCCCTTGCGGCCACCCGGGCTCTGGCGCTGACCGCCGCCCGCATAGGCGTAATCGCCACCGCCCTCACCCTCGGCGGCGGTGTAGGGCATGAGGCGCTTGCGCGAGAGGCTGGCGCGCTGCTCGATGGGGTCGATGTTCAAGATGACCGCCGTCACCTCGTCGCCGCGCTTGAACTGTTCGGCGACGTCGTCGATGCGCTCGTGGGCGAGCTCGGAGATGTGGATCAGGCCCTCGATGCCCTCTTCGATCTCCATGAAGACGCCAAACTCGGTGATGCCGGTGATCGGCCCGGTGACCTCGGTGCCGGGGGGGTAGCGGTCGGGGAGGCTGCTCCAGGGATCGGGTTGGGTCTGGCGCAGGCCGAGCGAGATGCGCTTTTGGGCCATGTCCACCTTGAGGATCATCGCCTCGACCAGGTCGCCCTCGGTGAGCACCTCTTTGGGGTGGCGGACGCGCTTCGTCCAGCTCATCTCGGAGACGTGGATGAGGCCCTCGAGCCCCGGCTCGATCTCGACAAAGGCGCCGAAGGGGGTCAAGTTGGTGACCGAGCCGCCAACCTTCTGACCGACGCTGTAGGTGGTCAGGACGTTTTCCCAGGGGTCGGCGATGAGCTTTTTCATGCTCAGGTTGATGCGCTCGCGCTCCAAGTCCATGTCCAAGACCTCGACATGGACCTTGTCGCCCACCTTGAGGACTTCCTTGGGGTGGTTGAAGCGGCCGTAGCCGATCTCGCTGCGGTGCACCAGGCCGTCGACGCCGCCCAGGTTCACGAAGACGCCGAAGTCGGTGATCTCGACGACCTCGCCCTCGAGCTTGACGCCGGGCTCGAGCCGCCTGAGGGTCTCCTCCTTGACGCCGACCATCTCCTCTTCGATGATGGAGCGACGCGAGATGATGACGCGGTTGCGCTTGCGGTTCAGCTCGATGATGCGGACCTTGAGGCGCTTGTCCACGTAGGGGGAGAGGTCGTTGATGCGGCGCACGTCGATCTGGCTGGCCGGCAAAAAGGCGCGGACGCCCAAGTTGGCGACCAGACCGCCGCGGACCTTCTCGACGATCTCGACCTCGACGGGCAAGCCCTTCTCGAAGATGTCCTGCAATAGGTTCCAGGCTTTTTCCTGGTCGGCGCGCTTTTTGGACAAGATGATGGTGTTGTTGGGAATGTCGGCGCGCACCACGTAGACCTGGATCTGGTCGCCGGACTTGACGTACTTGGCGGCTTCATCGGCCTTGACCTCGAACTCGTAGAGCTGGTTGTAGGGGATCAGCCCTTCGATCTTGGCGCCGACATCGACGATGACGCCGTCTTGCGAGAGCATGATGACGGTGCCGGTGGTGACCATGCCGCGGTGGATCGGCTTGCGGGCGAGCTGATCGTCGCTGGCGGCGATGACGTCTTCCATGGTCATCTCACGCTCTATGGCTTCCATCATGCTGCCCTGGTCGGCCTGGTCGGCGGGACCCCCGTCGACGGCGCTCTGCGCCTGCTCTTGCGCCGTCTCATCGCCAGCGTACGCCGTCTCTTCTTGGTCGGGCTGCGCGACGGCTTCGGACTCGGCGGTCATGCCGGTCGCTTCGGTGCTCGCTCCGACATCTTCGGGAAAGCTTTCGGGTTCAAGGTCAACCTCGAGTTCGGGTTCACGGTCGAACTCGAGCGCTTGCTCACTCTCGAAAGCACCTTCGGACTCGAAAGCGTCTTCGGTTTTCGCGTCGAGTTGCGCCTCCAAAGAATCCAAAGGGGGCGTCTCGCTCTGCTCGTCGCCGGGACGCGCGTCGTTTTGGGTTTCGTCCGCCACGTTGCCTGCTCCCTGTTCGGCAACCGCGGCTTGGGCCTCGTGGCGCTCGTCCTGATCGGCCTGGTCGGCGGCTGGGACAGGGATATCCGCAGCCTGGTTTCGTTTATCGTCCATTGAAAGGGGTTCCTCCTCGACTAATGTTCCTTCGTATCAACGTTTTATTCTACACAATAATGGGCGGTCACCGCAAGTCGCCTGGCGACGGCTCAGCAATTCGAAGTGAACATTTTATGAGAAGCGAGGGGAGCGTCCAAAACGAGCGGGCGAAAGGGCCGAGGAAGAGCTGAAGACGGATGACCCACCACCTGCTGACAGACCTGCTCTTCGCAGCGCGGCAGCAGGGCGGGCTGGTCGTCTGCGCGTCGGTCTACGCCGAGCTGCTCGCTTACCCAGGGGCTACAGGAGACTTCGTCGATGCCTTTTTGGAGGACACCCGGATCAACGTCGAAGTGAACCTTCCCCGACAGGTGTGGGCTCGAGCTGGTGAGGCGTTCAGCGCCTACGCCAAGCGGCGGCGCGAGGATAGGGCCGGGCACCCCAAGCGGCTGCTGGTGGACTTTGTGGTGGGGCGCACGCTCTCGTGATGGCCGACCACCTGCTGACCTTGGACGCGAACCGTTACCGCACCGCCTATCCCGAGCTTCGGCTTATGCCGGAGGGTGCCGCAGGGAAGACCAGTTGACCTGGCGCAACAGATTCCGTTGGAACGAGGAACAATCAAACAGTCAGGCGTCTCCGCTCGCTATGATACGGGCATGACCTTTGCCGTGCGCGCCGCCCGCCCCGCCGACCACCGGGCGCTCGCCGGCCTCCTGGCCGAGCTGTTGGGCCGCCCGGAGCTGTCCGGCGAGCTCGAGGCCGCCCTGAACACCAACCTGCTGCGCCTGCTCTCGGCGCCCGGCGCGGCCCTGCTCGTCGCCGAGAGCAAAACCGGCCTGCTCGGCTTCGTCTCCTTGTGGACGCGCTGGGGCCTTCTCGACGAGGCGCCGAGCGGTCACATCGACCGAGTGGTGGTGCGCGCCGGCTCACACGCCGGCTCAGAGGCCAGCGTGACGGCGGCGCTGCTCGAGCAGGCCGTCGGCGCCTGTCAGGCGATGGGCTGCGCTGAGGTCGACTTCGTCCCCGCCGAAGGTTCGCTCGTGCCGGAGGCGGCCCTGCGGGGGCTCGGTTTCGAGAGGGCCGCCGGGGGCTGGCACCGGCTCAGGGTGCTCTAGCCGCGACCGCCGCCCGGGCGAGGTCGCGGAAGTTCTCGAGGATCTTGAGGCCCACCCGCTGGCTCTTTTCGGGGTGAAACTGGGTGGCGTGGAGGTTGCCCTTGGAGAGCGCGCTCTTGAAGGCCGTGGGCCCGTAGCGCGTCACCGCGCCGGGCACGCGCGCGTCGGCGAAGTCCGCGTAGTAGGAGTTGGCGAAGTAGGCGTAGGACCCTGCCGGCAACCCCCTCAGCAGCGGCGGCTCGCCGTAGGGCTCGAGCCGGTTCCAGCCCATCTGCGGCACGCTCACCTGAGATGCGTCGAAGCGCCGCACCTCGCCCGCCAGGACGCCGAGCCCCGGCACCCCGGGCGCCTCCTCGGAACTGTTCATGAGGAGCTGCAGGCCCACGCAGATGCCCAAAAAGGGCTTGTTCGCGTCGATGTGCCGGCGCAGCACCGGCTCGAAGCCCGACTCCAAAAAGGCCTCCATGACCTGCCGGAAGTGGCCCTGGCCGGGCAGGACGAGCACGTCGGCCTGGGCGGCGGCGCCGGGGTCGGCCGAGCGCTCGGCCTCGAGCCCCGCCTTCAGAAGGGCCTTGTGGACGCTGTGCAGGTTGCCTGCGCCGTAGTCGATGAGGACGGTGTTCACGGCATACCCCTCATAACACGTCCCTCACAACCAGCCCCTCACAACCGGCCTCTCACAACAGGCCCTTGGTCGAGGGGAGCTCGTCCGTGGTGACGCGAGTGGCCGCGTAGAGCGCTCTGGCGAAGGCCTTCATCACCGCCTCGACGACGTGGTGGGTCTCCTCTCCTGTGATCACGCGCACGTGCACGGTGGCGCCCGCGTGGTTGCAGAAGCCGCGCAGAAACTCGCGCAGGTGGTGGGCGTTGAAGCCGCCCGCGTGGCCCTCGAAACCGCCCGGCTCGAAGGCCAGGAAGGGTCGGCCGGAGAGGTCCAGGACGACGTGAGCGAGGCTCTCGTCCATCGGCACCCAGGCGTCGGCGTAGCGCTCCAAGCCGCGCCGCTCGCCCAAGGCCCGGTGCAGGGCCTGGCCGAGGACGATGCCGCAGTCCTCGGCCAGGTGGTGCACGTCCACCTCCAGGTCGCCCTTGCCGGAGAGCTCGAGCGTCAGACGGCCGTGGCGGATGAGCTGCGCCAGCATGTGGTCCAAAAAGCCGTGGCCGGTCTCGGCGCGCCCGCCCGCGCCCGCGTCGAGCTCGAGGCGCAGGCGGATCTGCGTCTCCGCCGTGTCTCGGCTGATCTCGGCGGTTCTGGCCGGGGCTTGGCTAGACATGCTGCGCCTCGCCCGCCTTGACGACGTATGTCTCGGCAACCGCCCGCGCGGCAGCTATAAAGGCGTCGTTTTCCGCCCTCGTTCCTACCGACACCCGCAGGCAGCCCGAGAGGCCGTGCAGGCCGTCCTGCCGCCTGATGAGCACGCCGCGCGCCTTGAGGCCCCCGTAGAAGCCCGCCGCGTCCGGCACCCGAAAGAGCAGGAAGTTGGTGTGGGAGGGAAAGACGTGGAGGCCCAGCTCAGTCCCCAGCTCGGCGAGCGCCGCCGCCACCCGCGCCCGCTCGAGCAGCGTCTCCTCGACGCGGGCGCTGACGTAGTCGTCGGCGCCCAGGACGGTCAGGCCGACCGCGACCTGCAAGGCCGACACCGAAAAGGGCAGCAGCACCTTCTGGATCTCCTCGGCCAGGGCCGGTTGCGCCAGCATATAGCCGAGCCGCACTCCGCCCAGGCCAAAGGCCTTGCTCATGGTGCGCAGCGAGGCGACGTGGGGGTAGTCGCGGACGAGCAAACTCATGTCGCTGCCGGCGAACTGGGCGTAGGCCTCGTCTATGACCACCGTCCAGCCCCGCGCCGCCGCGGCGAGCGCGCGCAGCTCCGCTGCCGGCAGCAGGTTGCCGGTGGGCGCCGCCGGGTTGGCGATGAAGAGGACGCCCTGGCCGGAGGCGAGCTCCGCCTCGAGAGCGTCCAGCGGCAGCGAGAAGTCCGCCGCCAGCGCCACCTCGGTCAGCGCCGCGCCGAGCAGCCGCGCCTGCAAGGGGTAGATCGAAAAGGTCGGTTTGACCGTCACCACGCGCCTGCCGATGCCGCAGGCCTGCACCAGGGCGCCGATCAGGACGTTGGAGCCGTTGGCGACGACCACGCCCCGTTCACTCCAGCCGTGCCGCCGGGCCAGGGCGGCCCGCAGCGAGTCGGCGTGCATCTCCGGATAGCGGTGAAAGGCAATCTCGCGGAGCCGCGCCACGACCTCGTCCTTGAGCCCTTCGGGAAGGTCGTGGGGAGACTCGTTCTGGTCGAGCTTGACCGGGCAGTCGGAGGCGGTGAAGCTGTAGGCGGGCAGGTCGCTGACCTCTGGGCGAACCGTCATAGCCAGAAGTTTACCCTATGGCGGCTAGTTGGCGCGGCTGCGGGCGGTCTCGAGCAATTCGCTCAGCTCGCTCTCCAGGCCGCCGTCGAGGGTGGTGGCGCGCTCCCAGGAGCTCACCGCGTCGGCGTAACGGCCGAGCCGGAAGAGGGTGAGGCCCAGGTTCATGTGGGCTCTGGCGTTCTCTTCGTCGAGTTGGATGGCCCGGCTGATGTGCTCCAGGGCTCGGTCGAGGCGGCCTACCTGCAAGTAGGCATAGCCCAGGTTGTTGGCGATGACGGAGTTGTCGGGGTAGTCCTGCTGGGCGCGCTCGTAGGCGGCCACCGCCTGGCGCGGCTGGCCCGACAGCTGCAGCGCGAAGCCGTGATAGAAGGCCGCCACGCCCGAATCCTCGGCGCCGCGCGCCCGCGCGAACTCGCTCGCCGCCCGGCCCATGTCGCCGCCCTCGAGCGCCGCCAGGCCAGCCTCGAAGGGTGCTCTGGCCTCACCGCTCAGCTCGACCTCCTGGCCCTGGGTGATGCTCATCGCCTGCTCGACGACGGACCGGGCGCGGCGCACGTCGTCGTTGTCGGGCTCTAAGGCGATGGCCCGGTCGAGCGCGTCCAAGGCCTGGCTGTAGCGGCCGGCCCGGCCCGAGGCGATGCCGTAGAGCGTCCACAGCTGCGCGTCCTCGGGGCTGTTCTGGAGGAGCTCGTCCAGAAGCTCTACGGCGGCCCGGCTCTGGCCGGCCTGGATATAGATCTGCGCGAGGTTGACCTGGAGATTGGGGTCGGCGGCGGCCACCTCCTCGAGCGTCGCCTGAGCGCCGGAGAGGTCGCCCTGCCGGGCCTGCAAGATGGCCAGGCGGTTGACGGCGTCCAGGTTGCCGGGCTGGCGTTCGAGGCCGGCGCGCACGGCGGTCTCAGCGCCGGAGAGGTCGCCCTGGCGCTCGAGCAGGACGCTTTCGGCAAGTGCCAGGGCGCCGCTCTCGGGGTAGCGCTCCCGGCCCTGGGCGAGGAGCGC
>JALZLY010000250.1 GCA_030858465.1 Deinococcota bacterium | reverse complement strand
TGAATCACCTGGAACTCGACCCGACGCTGCAAGCGAACCTTTCCAAGAGCCTTTACCAGGCCGGCCACATGATGTACGTCCACCGCGAATCGCTGGCGAAGCTGAAGGGCGAGCTGGCAGGATTTGTTCAAGCAGCCGGGCGCTGACCCGCCGGACTGCTGCCTTGCCCCGCTAGCTTCGTAGACCGGTGCTAATCGTCCTCACCCTCGTCCTGCTGCGGCTCGAGGATGATCTCCGCCAGACCCTCCTCGTCCGGCACCAAGGCCGCCTCGCCCTCAGGATAGCCGTAGTGGGCCAGCTGAAAGGCCAGAATATCGGCGTAGCTTTCCTCGGGCAAGGAGCCGCCCTGGCCGAGGGGCATGTTGTCGTGGGTGAACTCGTAGAGTTCCCAGGCCGTGCGCCCCTCCCAGCGCCGCCAGAAGCGGTCGCCCGTGAGGGGAGGAAAGTGGCCGCTGCCCTCGAGCTCCGCGCCGTGGCAGCTCGAGCAGTGCTTCTCATAGGCCTCCTGACCCCTTTCAGCCTGCTCCGCGGTGTAGAGGCCGTTGCCGGTTTCTTCTGATGCCTGGGTGCTTGCTGCTCCCACGGCAAAGAGCATCAGGACGGTCAGCGCTAGGCCAAGCAACTTTTTGTAGGACGGCTTGGGGTAGTTTCGCATAGTTGCAGGTCTCCTATGATATCCAAGTCAAGATAAAAGGGGCCGGTGCGCCAAGCGCACCGGTCCTCGGGATTAATAATCGCCTTCGGTTTCCGAATCGTCTTCCGTGTCGTCTTCTGTGTCTTCGGTGTCGGTGTCGTCCTCGACTTCGTCCTCGTCTTGGGTCTCGGTCTCGGCTTGCTCCGCCGCGACGCCGTTACCCGCAACGATCCTGAAGACCCTGCCGGTCTCGTCGGCCGGGCCGGTGGTGTCGGTAGTGAGGACGTAGAGCTCGCCATCGGCGTCCTGGCCAAAGCCCAGGACGAAGTACTCGAGCTCTTCGTCGAACACGAACTCCCACATCTCGCCCTCAGCCTGAGGAGGCGCCGCCACGAAGAGCTTGCCCTGGGGCTGGCCGAAGCTCGTGCTCCAGTCGGCGAAGACGTAGTGGCCTTCAAGGTCGGGGATGTCACCGCCGCGGTAGACGTAGCCGCCGATCACCGAGATGCCGCGGCCGTCCTCGTGAACGTTTAAATTGCCGTATTCGATGACCGGGTCGATGAGCTCCTCGCCGCGCGGGCCGGTATCCGGAGCCTCTTCCGGCTCGATGACCTCGTCGGGGTTTTCGGGGTCGAAGCCGTGGGTGCCCTCTTTGAGGTTCCAGCCGTAGTTGCCGGGCTCGTCTACCAGGCTGACCTCTTCCCACTGGTTCTGGCCGACGTCGGCGACCCACAGATCGCCCGTCTCGCGGTCGAAGGAGAAGCGGTAGGGGTTGCGCATGCCCCAGGCGTAGATCTCCTCGCGGGCCTCGTCACCCTCCCACTCGTGCTCGTCAGGGAGTTCGATGTCTTCCTGGGCGAAGGGGTTGTCCTCGGGGATGCCGTAGCCGCGCTCCTCGTCCTCGGCGTCTACGTCGATGCGCAGGATGTTGCCCAGGAGGGTGGTGATGTCCTGGCCGTTGCCCAGCGGCGGGTGGCCCTCGCCCGTGTCGTCGGCGCCGCCGCCGTCGCCCAGGGCGATGTAGAGATAGCCGTCGGGACCAAAGGAGATCTGGCCGCCGTTGTGGTTGAACTGCGGCTGGTCGACCTCGAGGACGACCCGTTCCGATTCGGCGTCGGCGAAGTTCTCGTCGTCTTCCGAGACGGCGAACTCCGAAAGGTGGCTGGTGTGGTCCCAACCCTCGGGGATGCCCTCGCGCGCGGGCGCGCTGTAGTAGACGAAAAAGCGGCCGTTGTCGGCGTAGTCGGGGTGGAAAACGAGGCCCAGGACGCCGCGCTCGTCAAACTGCTCGCGCAACTCGACCATGCGGTCGGTCAGATCGAGGAAGGACTCGTCCATGCGGCTGCCGTCCTCGTCCAAGATGTAGATGTAGCCGACCTGATCCACCACGAAACGACGGTCGTCGTCCGGTGGCGTGGTCAGGTAGACAGGCTGGCCGAAGCCCTCGGCTACGGGCTCGAGCGTCAGGTCGAACTGATCTTGTTGCCCCGGTGCCTGCTCCTAAGCCGCCGCCAGGACAGAGAGCCCGAGCGCCAGGCAGGCGATGAGCGGGTACACAAAATGCCTTGGGTTCACAATGCTCCTTTCCGGCATACGGACGTTGCCCATGAGAAGAACATCTTCCAGACAACAGCCTCGGATGCCCGCCGTTTGGAGAGGTACTTGCGCTGCCGGTGAGAGCTTGTTGAGAACCGACATCATGCACATCCACAAACTGGCGTTACGTACGTTAGCTTAAGAACAACCCGCGTCCCTTGACAGTAGAAAGGTATACAGAAATCGCTGGGTTTCCACCCCAACAGGGTCAATTCCAACCTTCATTAAGCCTATCTTGGCCTTCTTCTCGTTTTGCGCCGGGGAAGGCTAGACCAGCCAGAGCCGTTGATAAGACTCCAGCGAGATCGCGCCGCCCGCGGACTCGACCGCGCGACCCGAGAGCGCGTCAACGGGACTGGGCAACCGCCACTCGTCCAAGAGGCCCGCCGGCAGGCTCTGGGGCCTCTCGCTGAAGTTGAACAGCGCCAGCAGGTTGCCGAGGGGATGGGGCCGTACAAAGGCAAACAGGTGAGGGTGACCGGTGTCGAGAACCAGGCTGGCGTAGTGGGCGTGAAAGTGCGGCGTGGCTTTGCGCGCCAGGACGATGCGCCGCACACCGCTGAAGATGCGCGCCTCGACCGTCCCTTCTCGGCGGCGCCTGTCGGCCTTTTTCCAGTCCATGAAGGGGCGGTGCAGCCAGCGGTTGTCGCCAGCCAGCTCGGGCTGCTCGGCATAACGAGGGTCGTTCAGGAGGCCGATCTCGTCGCCCATGTAGAGGAGCGGGATGCCGCCAAAACTCGCCATCAGCGCGAAGCCGAGCAAGATGCGCTCGATGGCGAGCGTCACCGCGTCCTCGTCGCCGCTTTCCAGGGCGAGCTCGAGGCCCGCCAGACTGGCGAAGGTGCCCGAGATGCGCCGGTCGCCCGTCAGCGGGTTGAACTGAAAGACCTCGCCGCGCGCAAAGGAGCCGGGAAAGAGGCCCGCGTAGAAGTCCGAGAGAAAGCTCCTGTGGGCAAAGCCGCCCAGACCCACCGCGGCCGCGTCCTCGTCGGTGACCGCCCAGCCGATGTCGTCGTGGCCGCGGATATAAGTTCCCCAGGCAACCTGGGAGGGCGTGCGCGGAAACTCGCGCAGGACGTGGGTCATGAGCCTAGTGTCGCGGCTCGCCAGGGCCGACCAGTACTGGACCATCAGGGTGTTGTGGTAGGCGATGTTGGAGACCTTGCCGTAGTGCTTGCCGGTGCCGAAGTAGTGGACCAGGTCGCTGGGCGAGACGATGGCCTCAGCCTTGTGCGCTACCGCGGGCGCGGCCACTCTCGAGCAGGCCCGGAGCGCCTGGAGCAGGCTGTGGACCTCGGGCTGGTTCTGGCAGTCGCTGCCGAGCCGCTTCCACAAAAAGGCCACGGCGTCGAGCCGGAAGACCTCGACCCCCCGGTTGGCGAGCTCCAGGAGGGTGCCGGTTACCTCCAGGAAGACCTCGGGGTTGCTCCAGTTGAGGTCCCACTGGTAGCTGTTGAAAGTCGTCCACAGCCAGCGGTTCATCTCCGGCACCCAGCTGAAGTTGCCCGGCGCGAAGTCCGGGAAGACCTCGGGCAGGGTCCTCTCAAAGGCGTCGGGCAGGGCGCGGTCGGGGTAGCTGTAGAAGTAGTCGCGGTAGCGTTCGTCGCCCGCTCGCGCCCGCCGCGCCCAGTCGTGCTCGTCGGCGCAGTGGTTCAAGACCAGGTCCACGCAGACGCTGACGCCGCGCCCGCGCAGCGCCGCGCAGACCTCTTCGAGGTCGTCCACCGTGCCGAGTTCGGGGTTCACCTCCAGGTAGTCGGCGACCGCGTAACCGCCGTCGTTCTCGCCTTCGCGCGCCCGGATGACCGCCATGAGGTGGAGGTAAGTGGCGCCCAGCTCCCCCAAGTAATCCGCATGCTCGAGAATGCCCTTGAGCGTCCCCGCGAAGCGCTGGGCGTAAAAGACGTAGCCGACCACCGTCTCGCGCTGGAACCAGTCGGGGGTGAGGTCGCGCTCGAGGTCGAGCGTTTTCAGCGCTTCGGGCCGCGCCCGGTAGCGCTCGGCCAAGAGGAGCGCGAGCCGCGCGAGGACCTCGTCGAAGTCCTCGCGCTCGCCGTAGAGGGGTTTGAGGCCGTCGTAGAGGTTTTGAAACTGCCGCGCCAGGCGGATGACGAAGAGGTCGCGGTCGCGCTCGGGCAGGTCGGCGAGAGGTCCCTCCAGAAGCGGCACCAGCCGGTCGAACTGCCCCTTGGCCTCGGGCGTCAGGAGCAGGGTGTTTTGCAAAGGAACCGCCATAACTAATAAGCTGCCATAATAAATTGTATCAGGCAAGATTCCCGACCTTGGGCGGATTGGGACCGGGGTTTGCGTTCTACCGGTCCCCAGTCGCCACTCCTCAGCCTGGCCCCAGCGTGGCCTAGCCCCTTTCGTCCTCCACCACCCAGAGCTCGAGGTCACTGCCCAAGCGTTCGGCCAGGAGCAGCAGCACTTCCGTGTCACCCAAAGCGAGAACAGCTTGACGCAGGCTCTCCTCGAGGATGGCGCGCTAGTCGACGGAACGCGGCAGGGGCCTGTGGAACGTCTTCCCCTCGCTCATCACAACAGCACGCTCGGGGTCACGCCGAAGTAAGTCGATTCTCTCCCAGAGCGCCGGTGCTTCCTTGACTACCATCCTGTTCTCCTAGACGGCGCCAAGGCGGCGCTACGTGAACATAACGCGCTCAGACCGACAATTCTTAGCACAATCATAATGAACGTACTCAAGAC
>JALZLY010000249.1 GCA_030858465.1 Deinococcota bacterium | reverse complement strand
GGGTAGAGGATTGGGGTAGCATGGCTAGCAGTCGCCGGCGTTCACAGAGTTATAGGTCGCCGCCACGGGAGCAAGCATGAAGATCGCCCGCATCGAGACGTTTTACGTTCCCCCTCGCTGGCTCTTTGTCCGGGTCGAAGCGGACGAAGGGGTGGTGGGCTGGGGCGAGGCCAGCCTCGAGGGCCACGCCGAAGCCGTAGCGGGCGCCTTTGAGCCGTTCAGGGACAGGTTCGTGGGCGCCGACCCCTACCGCATCGAAGACCTCTGGCAGGTCGGCTACCGCGGCGGCTTCTACCGGGGCGGGCCGGTGCTGATGTCGGCCCTGTCGGGTTTCGAGCAGGCGCTCTGGGACCTCAAGGGCAAGGCGCTGGGGCTGCCGGTCTGGGAGATGCTGGGCGGCCGGGTGCGCGAATCCATCAAGGCCTATGCCTGGCTCGGCGGTGACCGTCCGGAGGTCCTGGCGGAGGCCACGAGCCTTCGCAAGAGCCAGGGTTTTAGGGCCGTCAAGATGAACGCCACCCCGGAAGTGGGCTACTTGGAAGAGGGCTGGAAGGTCCTGGACGAGGTCTTAGAGAGGCTCGAGGCGGTCCAAAGCGAAGGGCTCGAGGTGGCCTTGGACTTTCACGGCAGGGTCCACCGGGGCATGGCCAAGCAGCTTCTCAGGCTGCTCCAGCCCTACCGCATCCTCTTCGTCGAGGAGCCGGTCCTGAGCGAGCACCCCGAGGCCCTGAGGGAGCTCTCCTCGGTGAGCAGCATCCCGGTGGCCCTGGGCGAGCGCGTCTACAGCCGCTGGGGCTTCAAGCCTTTTTTGGCGGGAGGCGTGGTCGATATCGTCCAGCCCGATCTTTCCCACGCGGGCGGCATCCTGGAGGCGAAGAAGATCAGCGCCATGGCCGAGGCCTACGACGTGGCCGTCGCGCCTCACTGCCCGCTGGGCCCGCTCGCCCTGGCGTCCTCGTTGCAGCTCGCCGGCTGCACGCCCAACGTGGTCTTGCAGGAGATCTCCTTGGGCATTCACTATAACCAGGGCCACGACCTGCTGACCTTTGTAAGGAATCCCCAGGTCTTCGCCCTTACGGACGGGTCCCTTAAGGTTCCGCAGGGGCCGGGTCTGGGCGTGGACATCGACGAGGAGGCGGTCCGTGAGGCGGATCGCAGGGGGCACCGCTGGCGCAACCCGGTCTGGAGGAGCGCCGACGGCAGCGTAGCCGAGTGGTAAGCTAGGCCAGGTTTGCCAAAGGAGCTAGCATGACGAGTCCAGCGTCCACAGAGGCTGCTGCAGAGGCTGCAACGATCATCCGCGAGGCGGGCGTCATCGCCATCCTCCGCGGCGACTTCCCCCTGCCCCGCCTGCTGAGGGTTGCCGAGGCGCTCTTGCGCGGGGGGGTCGGCGTGCTCGAGCTCACCCTCAACAGCCAGGGCGCCTTGGCAGGCGTCGCGGCCTTGCGGCGCGAGCTGGCCGGCCAGCTCCTGGTCGGCGCGGGGACGGTGCGGACCGCTGATGACGCCGACCGGGCGCTGGACGCCGGGGCGCAGTTTCTCGTCTCGCCCAACCTCGACCTCGCCAGCGCCCTCCGCGCGCAGGCGCGGGGCGTTCTGCACCTGCCGGGCGTCTTCACCGCCAGCGAGGCCCAGGCCGCCTGGGCGGCCGGCTGCCGGCTGGTCAAGCTCTTTCCCGCCGACAGCCTGGGCCCTTCGTACCTGAGGGCGCTGCGGGCGCCCCTGGACGACATCGGCTTCATCCCTACCGGCGGCGTCGGCGTCGACAACGTGGCCGCCTATGTGGCGGCGGGGGCGGTGGCCGTCGGCGTGGGCAGCACCCTGGTGAGGGGCGCAAGCGACGAAGAGGAGGCCTTGACCGACAGGGCTCACCGGCTCGTCTCGGCCTTGCGCCGGGCGCGCGAGGGCGAGCTCGATGGCTGACGGGGCGACAGGGCCTCCAGCCTCGCCAGGGCCTCCAGGGTCTTCGAGGTTCGACGTCACCAGCCTGGGCGAGACCATGCTCAGGCTGAGCGTGCCGGCGGGAGAGCGGCTCGCGGACGCCCACAGTTTCGCCGTCCATCCCGGCGGCGCGGAGAGCAACGTCTGCGCCGCGCTCGCCTCGTTGGGGCGGCGTTGCGGCTGGCTCAGCCGGCTGCCCGACAACCCGCTCGGAGAGATGGTCCTGCGCCGCCTGCGCGCGGCCCGCATCGACCTTTCCGCGGTCGTCCTGGCGCCGGGCGGCCGCGTCGGCACCTACTACGCCGAATTCGCCGCGGCCCCGCGCCCGGTTCAGGTCGTTTACGACCGCGCCCACTCGGCCATGACCGAGGTGACGCGCGAGGACGTCGACTGGAGCTATCTCCTGGACGCTCGAGTCCTCCACCTGACCGGGATCACGCCCGCGCTCGGCGGCGCCTGCCGCGCGCTCGTCGGCGAGGCGGTAACGAGGGCCAAGCAGGCGGGCGTCCTGGTCAGCTTCGACGTGAACTACCGGAGCCGGCTGTGGCCGCCCCAGGAGGCTGCTGGCGCGCTGCGCGACCTCTTTGCCGGGGTGGACCTTCTGATCTGCGGGCAGGACGACGCCAGGGAGCTCTTCGAGCTCGGCGGGGACGAGCGGCAGCTTCTGGCCGGCCTTCGCCCCCTCACGCCCGCCCGGCAGATCGTCCTGACCCGGGGAGAGAGCGGCGCCTGCGCCCTCGACGGTGACCGGTTCCTGAGCGTGCCGGCGCTCACAGCCCAGACCATCGACCGCTTCGGCGCGGGTGACGCTTTCGCCGCCGGGGTGATCGACGGCTGGCTGGACGGCTCGCTGGCCGAAGGGCTGCGCCGGGGCACGGCCTTGGCGGCCTTGGCCCTGTCCCAGGCCGGCGACATGGTCGTGACCGGCCGCGAGGAGATGAACGCCCTTCTCATGGCGGGCGGCAGGGGTATCCTCCGCTGAGCGCCGGTGCCGCGCGGAGGCCGGTCAAGCTTCGGTTTCCTCCTCAGGGCTTGCCTCCTCGGCGGCGGCGTGCTCGAGGTCGCGGCGGAACATGATCATGTGCTCGTTGCGCCGGGGCTGGTCCTTGCGGTAGGGCTTGCCTTTGCCGGCGGTGGCC
>JALZLY010000248.1 GCA_030858465.1 Deinococcota bacterium | reverse complement strand
TCATGAAGGCCTTGGTTTCCTGCGGGTCCTCGAGCACGTAATCAGCCATGTCCAGCAGACTCTCGAGCCAGTAAAGCCTGTTGGATTCATCGAGGTTGAAGCGTCTTGCCACCTTGCGGCGGTGGAGGGTCGAGGCGGAGAAGCCTAGCGCGTTCCGGAGCTGCTCTTCACTGACGCCTAGTCGTTCGGCGAGGAGTGGGAAGGTGCTGTAGCTGACGCCTTGTTCTACTTGCGCGATGCGTTCAGCGATCGTCATGCTGCCTCCAAATGAGAGTATAGCATTCCAAATGGAGGACTTGATGACGATTGTCATGGATAGTGATGCCGATTATCCCTTCCCTCTCACCTCCTGCCGCTCCAGTTCACCATAGACTTTGGTAGGTTCGAGCAAGAGCAGGGGCTCGAGCCTGATCTTGTCGCTCCGCTTGCGCCTGACGTTGTTCGTCCAGGCCCTTCTCGCTGGTCTCGGTTTTCACCTAGGCTCCTAGGCGACCTCAACGAGCATCTCGCCCAGATGACACGGTCGTCAGCCCTCGGCCAGGTTGTGGTCGATGACGTGCTCGGCCTCGTGTCCCGGCTCACCAGCCAGCGCGCCAGGGTTGCGTGTCCACCGGAAAGCGCACTACGCCACCCGGAGCACCGGGTGGTCACTCTGCTTGGCGGCGAACTCGAGCGCGGCCGTGATGTCGTCGGCCTCGAGGTAGGGGTAGTCCTCCAGGATTTCCTCGCGGCTTGCTCCCGCCGCCAAGAGGTCGAGGATGTCCTTGACCCGCACGCGCAGGCTGCGGATGCAGGGGCGGCTCCCGCACTGCTCGGGGCGGGCGGTGATGCGGTGCAACTGGCTCATGACACGACTCCTTGCCTTTACAGCAACCGCCGAAAAGGGCTTGGAAAGAGCCCGCACTACTGCAAGCTCGAGCGCTGACCTTTCATTCGGGCCAGCGCTCGAGCTCCTGCTTCAGAGCGGGGTCGCTGCTGTAATTCCGGTAGAACTCGAGTAATCCCGCGTGCAGGGGCTTCAGTTCTTGTAGCGCCTGCTCACCTTTTGCAGTACCTAGGAGGCGGCGCGAGATCAGGAAACGGAGCCAGGCCGGGATCAGCTCGAAGGTGGCCACCGCTTTGTAGTGCTGCGGGTTGAAGAAGTTGAGGAGTCCGCCAAAGAAGCGGTCCAAAGTGCCCTGGTCGGGGCAGAGTGGATGATCGGCTCGGGGTGTGCCCCGCTTGGGTTTGCGTTTGGGGTTGCTCGCCAACGCTCCCAAGGGGCTCTCCCAATGCTCCAGTTCGCCAGCGTGGCGCTTCAACAGGTACGAGCAAAGCTGCTCGCGCGCCAGCTCACCCTTGGGGTAAGGCACACCCTCATCGCGCCGCAGGTAGCCGAGGAACTCGTGGCTTAGATACAGGAGGTTGCGCCGACCCTCAGCCTCGTCGGCTGAGCCTTCGTCGTCCTCGTCCTCTTCAGAGTCGAGGTGATGGGCTTCGTCGTCCCAAAGGACATCATCCTCGGCCTCGGCGGGCGGTGGCAGCTGGAAATCGTCCACCGTCCAGTCGCGCTTGACTCCTCCGCTGAGGTAGGCCAGCTCCTGGGCCAAGCCCTGAGGATCGACCTTGAGGTAGGTCTCGAGTCGCGCCGGCAGTTCGGGGTCGCCCGCATCGGGCGACGGGGCTCGCTCCACATAGTCGAAGATCTCATAAGCAGACGCTTGGTGAGCAAACGCGTGAACACCCCAAGGAACGATGCCCTTTCCCTCCTCGATCTGTGGCCAGGACATACGCACGGCTTCGACGAGAAGCGCTAACTGGCCGTGGTAGGCCAGCTGGTCGAGCACGTTGTCGAAAAGGTCGATGTCCCTCTCCGCGATGCCGGCCAGCTCCTGGACCGGCTTGGGAAGGGCTTCCAGACTTCCGCTGGCCAGCGCGTCACCGATCTGCCAGCTGAGGAAGTAATGACGCTTCTGGTCATAGGCTTCGGGCCGGTGCTCTTGCAGCGCCGCCACCAGTTCCGCCAGGCGCCCTCGCTCGCCCCGTTTGGCGCTCTCGTGGTAGATGAGGTTCAGCATCTCGAAGGCCATCTCGCCGTCCATCAGCTCCGCTTCGCCCAGCGTCATGGTGAAGAGCTCGAGCTTGCCCTCGTGGTTCGCCTGTTCGAAGGCATCCCAGCGGGCATTCCAGGCTTGGATGTGGGGGTCCGGCGAGACAGGCGGCGGCTTGCGCGAGCGAGGCCTCTGCTCCCGCGCGGCCTGTTGATCTTTTTTGAGGCAGCAGTGCTTGTATTTCTTGCCGCTGCCGCAAGGGCAGGGTTGGTTGCGTCCGACTTTGATTGCGAGTACCTCTCATCAACTGGAATGGGCTTTCGTGTTCGGGTGACCTATAGCGACGTTCTCAGTTTAACTGCAGGCCGCCCGTCACCTTGTTGTCGGCTACACGACACTCTACCCACAGCTGGTGGGTCACTTACTACGGTCGTGCCGGTCATGGTGAGAAGGAGAGCTGACCTGGGTATGAACGCAGTCCAAAGAGAAAGAGGCATTGGTCATCGGTTTTGATCTTGTTCGAGGTAGCGTCCCTGCCGCAGCAGGGTGAGCCTCTGGGCGATGCGCACCTCGTCGTTGAAGCGAAAGATGAACGCCGTCGCCCGGCCCTCCGGGGTAAGCCCGAAGATCCTTCCCTCATCGAGTCGGAAATGCACGTTCCAGGCGTGCCGACGCGGGTTGAAAAAGCCGGCGAGCTCCTCTGTCTCCGGGTCGAGCGTGGCGAGATTCGGTCCTTTGTAACGGTTGCAGACAACACAGCAGAGGGCGAGGTTGTCCTCTGTGTCCGGCCCGCCATGTTGATGTGGGATCACATGATCAATCTGATGCGGGTGGAGCGTCTCACGTTCTGGCAGCAGGCAATACTCGCATCTCCACCGTGCCCGCTCGACGACGAGCCGGCGCAGTTCTTGAGGGAGTGACGTCACGCAGCAGCGATATCTTCAGGAGTCAAGCTGGCCTTGAGGGTGATGATGAGGTGCTCGAGCTTAATGAGTTCGTCGAGTTCGCGTGCTTCGGCCTCACCCAGAACACCGGCTTGATTCAGTGCGAGCAGCCTGCTCATGCGCGCCTGGGCGCGCTCGGACACGTGGTAGGCATGGACCTCCCCTGCCAAGGGGTTCGAGGCTAGAAACTCGACCAATTCGCTAGCCGTCTCAACCGCGGGAGTCTTGAGGGCGAGTAGGCTAGTTTCTAGAACCGTCGGCAACCAGCGGCTGAAGGGCTCGACGCGCTTCGCCAATTCGTCTGGTAGGGTGACGGTTGCCATGCCGTCAGTTTAGCAGATCCGACTGGGGAAGTTGGATCATTTTGAAACCCTCTCCTCAGACGCGAGGAGCTTTATCAGACCTTCGGGATTGGGCGGGGTGAGGCTGCCTGTCTTGTTCTAGCCGAGCGACACGGCAGCACGGCTATCTTTCTGTCCTCCGACAAAGAAGCCTGTAGGGTGGCCGAGCAATTGACCATCCCTTTCCTGACGCTGCCTGCGTTGGTTGAGGAGTGGATAAGGCAGGAGCGGCCGACACTTCCCGAAGTTGAGGCACTGCTGATTGGTTTCAAGGCTGCCAGATTTGCTCTTGCAGAAAGTGATTTGGTGCGCTTGAAATCAGCTTTAAAGCGCGACTGAATAGAGTACATCGGGGATGCGATCCCGTTCCTGCTGGTGGCGCTGTAAACGTGCGAGCGTTATAAAAGAGGGTCGTGATTGACCAACGTCTTATCTCTTCTCACTCGCCTCCTGCCACGCCTCTTCACTATAGACCTCGACGGGACCCACCACCAGGAGGGGCTCGAGCCTGACCTTGTCGCTCCGCTGGCGCCTGACGTTGTCCGCCCACACCATCTTGATGCTTGGCCCAGCGGCGATGAGGCCCACGTCGCGCACGTACGGCCTGACAATCTCCCCCCTGAGGAGGTAGACGTACGGTGTGACGCGCTCGGTGCGGTACCGTTCCCTCAGAATCGCTTCGTGGCTGTCCTCGAGGTGGCCCAGGCCCTCCGCGAGCGCTTCGACTTCCGCCTCGACCTTTTCGCGTCTGGGGTCGAACATGGTGGCGTGAGGCGTAAAGTCCTCCTTGAGGATGAGCCTGGTGCGCTCGAGTTGCTCCTCGAAGCGGAGGATAGCGTGCTCGCGGACGGTCACCCGGCTGGTGTAGGTGGCGTGCCTCCTGAGCCGCACGTAGTGCACGCCCTCGATGAGGACTGGCATCAGCAGGCCCACGGTGGGCTCCTCGCGGCCCATGAGCTCGAGGCCTCGCTGTTGCACTTCGCGGAGTTCGTCTAGTCTCCCCTGGTACGGCCCGGTGTCCTGCACGGGGTAGATGGCCTTGCTGTAGGTGTTGCTCTGCCCTTCCCCCCGGATAATATGCCCCTTTCCCTCGAGCCACTCCACATCTGGAAGGT
>JALZLY010000247.1 GCA_030858465.1 Deinococcota bacterium | reverse complement strand
GGGATGTCCGGGGTGACTGAAAAAGGCGGGCTCGAGGAGCTACGGCGCCCTCCTTGGCGCGAGGAGGCTTAGCGCCAGTTCTCGAAGCTGACGCGGGGCGGCGGCAGCTCGGCTCGAGCGCGCCTTTGGGTTCTGGGGTCGCTGCTCAACAGCCACACCGCGCAGATGCCGAAGATGAACAGCGACCTCGCACTATAGAAGTTGAACGACTTGGAGTATTCCAGGAGCAAGAACAAGTAGATGCCGAGAAAGGGCAGCCAGGCGAGGTCCTGGTGCAGGCTGTGGCGCAGGTCGTGGCGCAGGTCCCGGCGCCACAGCCGGCGCAAGAACAAGTAGAAGGGCAAGAGGGCAATGAGCAGCAAGGCGAGCAGCCCGAGCAGCCCGGCGTCCAGCCAGACCTGCAGGAAGAGGTTGTGGGGGTAGCCCGACTCGCGCCCCTCCGAGATCAGGCCGCTGCTGCCCAGGCCGTGGCCGACCAGCCCCGCCTCCTCTACACTGGCCAGCGCCGTTTCCCAGATAGCCTGGCGCTCGCCGATCTCGCCCGCTAAGAGCTCCTCGAGCTTGGCCCTGGTGAAGTCCACCTGAAAGGCCATGAACACCGTCAGCGACAGCGCGGCCAGGACCAGGCCGAGGCCGAGCAGGCGGTCTCGGCGCCCGCTCGAGCCCGCTCCCGGAGGCCGGCTCAAGAGCGCCAGCAGCGCGAACAGCAAGATGACCAGCGTCGCCGAGATCAGCGCGCCCCGGGCCAGCGACAGCGCCAGGGCGGGCAGGAGCAAGAGCGCCGCCAGCCCCCACGGCCACCTGGGCTGCTCGGCGACGAGCCACTGCAGGCTCGCTCCCACCGCGCCGATGCCCACGGCCATGGCCGCGCCCAGATAAAAGTTGCGCACCACGCTGGTGTACCCCGAGAAGTCCCCGGACAGCAGGTAGCCGCTCAGGATGTAGACGCCCAAGGCGGCGCTCGCCAGGCAGCCGTAGCGGAGCAGCCTGCGGACGCTCCCCGGCGTGAGCGAAAAGGTCAGCGCCAGGACCAGCGCGATAAGCAGCCACAGCGAGGTGATGTCGTTGCGAAACTGGGCCTGGGAGAGGGTCCAGGCCGAGCTGATCATCAGCCACCAGAAGAGCACGATGGAGACGGCGGCGTAGAGGAGCACGGGCCTGGGGACGGCTGCGGCCTGCGGTCTGCTCGAGCTGTAGAAGGCCAGCGCGACGAGCGCCAGGACGACGAGGATTTGGGCCTGCGCCGTGGGCACGCCGGCGATGGGTCCCAGCGGCCCGATGGCGACGACCGCGACGGCGAGCAGCGCGACGAGGGACGGCAAGACCGCGTCCAAGCTCTTAAGCATGATCGTCAAGCATCGTCGATACGCGTGGTCGATGAGCATGGTCGTGCTGCTTCCGCGCCAGGCCACACCCTTAGTCGGAGGGCTGCTTCGACTTGTGGAGCGAGACCAGCACCTTCTCGTCAAGCTTGGCGGGCCGGGGCGCGGCCGCGGCCCCTTCCTCTTCCTGCTCGCCGTAGCCGTAGCCATAGCCGTAGCCGTTGGCCTTGCCGCCCCCTTTGGCGTAGGCGACGTTGGTCGCCACCACCCCCAGCATCCGCACCCCCACCCGCTGCAGCGTCTCCGCCGCCGCCTGCACCTGACGCCGGTCCGACCCCTGCGGGCTGGCCGCCAGCAGGGTGCCGGTGCACAGCGGCGCCAGAATCAGGGCGTCGGCTACCGGCAACACCGGCGGTGAGTCGATGATTATAACGTCGTAGTCCTGCCGCCACTCGTCGAGGCGCTGCCTGAAGCCGTGGTGCAGAAGCTCAGAAGGCGCCGGCGCGGGCTCGAAGCTGGGGATCAGGTAGAGGTTGTCCGACCCCGCCCCGGCAAGCTTGGCCGGAGCATAGTCCTGATGGAGGTTCTCGAGGTGAGCCCTGAGCGGCTGGTACTGGGCGGGGTTCAGGTTGTACTCCTTGCTCAGGGCGGGCTTGCGCATATCGGCGTCGACGATCAGCGTCTTGTGGTCATTGCGGGCAAAGCTCTCGGCCAGGCTGAGCGCGGTGCTGGTCTTGCCCTCGCCCGGCTGGGCGCTGGTCACCAGGATTATCTTGGGATAGGCGTCGGCGGTGGCGAAGAGCACGTTGGTCCTCAAGTAGCTCGAGGCCTCGCGGGGCAGCCGCCTGGTGCCCGGCGCCTGCTTGGGAAACTCGGCTAAGACCGGCAGGCCGCTGAGCCGCGCTAAGTCCTCGACGCTGCGCACGCGGGTGTTGAGGGCGTCTCTCAAGAGCATCAGCCCGTAAGTCAGGAACACGCCCAGCACCAGCGCCAGGGCGGCGTTCAAGAGTGGGCGCGGCGACACCGGCCGGAGCGGCGCCGGCGCGGGCTGGAGCACCTCGAGCAGGCCGACGGCCGAGTTGCTGAGCGCCCTAGCCGAACTGAGCTGCGTCTGCTGCTGGGCGCGCAAGGTGCTGAGGCCGGTGAGCTGGTCTTGCTGCTCCTGGCTGGGCGTGTCGGCGCCGCCGGCGAGCGCCGCCATCTGCGCGTCGAGCGAGGCGATCTGCTCTTCTAGGGTCAAGACGATGCGCTGCAGGTTCTGGCTGGCCCGGCCCACGTCCCAGGCCAGCAGTGCTGCCGTGACCGCGTTGGCCCGCTGGGCGGCCTCCTCGGGCGAAGAGCTCTCGACGTCGATGTGGAGCAGGCTCGAGGTCCTGGTGTCCTCGCTGCGCACGCCCATGCTGTCCCTGAAGTCCTGGACGGCCTGCTGACCGGTATCGTTCAGCCCCAGCCGGGCCATGGCGGCCACAAGAACCGGATCGCTGACGGCGGCGGCGCGGTAGGTGCCGGCGTCGAGCGAGGGCGCGGTCACCAGCGAGACGCCAAAGGAGCGGAGTTCGGGGCTGAGCTGGGCGGCTAAGAGGGTGGCCCGAGCCCGGTAGCTGGGCTCGATGCTGCGGCTGATCAGGTAGGCCGCGCCGGCGGCGACGAGCCCGACCGCCAGGGCGTAGAGCAGGCCCCGGCGGATAAAGCTGAAAAGATCTCCAAAGGAAACGACTTCGCTGTTGTCCTGATCCATGTTTCGGTCCATTTAATGTCTCCCTATCTCCCTGATGGCATGGTGGCTAATGGCGTGGTGGCCGCCCCGTTGCCCCTGAGCGCGCTGTTGTCCGGCAGTGACCTTGCAGAGGCCGTCGCAGAGGCCGTCAACGCTCCGCGCAAAACGAGCTTCGGGCACCGGTCAGCCCCCGGCCGGTCCCGCAGTCCCGACCTATGTAACTTTAAGATAATCGCTATGGCCATTTCCCTCTATCTATCACAAGTCTGTTCATCACGAGGTTCATCAAGGACGTGCATAAGGAGTATGTATCACGAGAAGCGTCCCGCCACCATCCCAGGCGTGGCGCCTGCAGGAGGCCGGCCGCACAGCCTTCCGTCTCGACTCTTCATGTCGCGCCTCAGCGAAGCACCGGCTGGCCATAGCCGCGCGCCTGCGCCACCGCCCGCGCCGCCTCATGGTCGAAGGCGATCCGGAAGATCTCGATGCGCCGCGACGCCTCGTCGAAAATGGCGTAGCTTGCCAGCACGCTGCCGTCCCTCGGCTGGCCGACCGAGCCCGGGTTGACGAAGGCCTGCTGGCCGGCCTGAAGCTCGATCGCGGTATGCGCTTGGAGGCAGCTCACGGGCTGCCAGCGCTGAGTACCCCCTTTGCTGCTGAGGATATAAGCCATGGGAACGTGGGTGTGGCCGACGAAGTAGAGGTCGCGCTTCATCAGCGGCTGGTTCATCCTGGCGCTGGGCACGCTGATGATGTACTCCCAGGGCTTTCTGAGCGCGCCGTGGACGGCGGCCCAGCCCTCGCGGAGGGCCTCGAGCTCGAGGCCCCGCAAAAAGCCCAGGCTCTCGGCGGAAAGCTCCCGGCTGTGGCGCGCGGCGATCTCGGCGACCGCGCCCCCGCCGATCCTGTGGCCGTCGGCGAGCTTGAGGACCATCAGCTCGTGGTTGCCGCAGATGGCGACGGCGGGCCCTAAGCGCATGAGCGCCTGGACCACCTCCTCGGGCTGGGCGCCGTAGCCCACGGCGTCGCCCAAAAACACCAGCCCGTCCCAGGCCTGAGCGCCGGCGTGCTCGAGCACGGCCGCAAGGGCGACGTGGTTGGCGTGGATGTCGCTGAGAACGAGGTAGCGCATAACTCTGGAACCGACCTTATCTGTTATCTGTATCTACAGTCTACCAGGCTGAGTATAACCGCCGGTCTGGGTGAGAAGGGTGCAAAGTGCACAGCGGTTTCAGGTCCGGCTCGGCTGTTTTAGCACCTCTCGGCGGTTCTTGAGATTGCCGCAAGCCAACTCGCCCAGGACGAAAGGATGCATCAAGACGCGGGCGTCCTCAAGCGTCTCGGCCAGCACTGGGCTGCCCTCGCGCAGGTGGTCGATCCAGACGGAGGTGTCGCTCAGGATCACGCGGGTTCAGAGCGTCGGCGGGGTAGCCTCTGCAACTGCGGCTCGCTGCCGCCGAGCCTGGCTAGGCGCCGGGCGCTCTCGCGCTCGATCAGGGCCCGCAGCCCCTCGTGGATGAGGACGGTCCGTTCCTTCATGCCGGTGAGGCGCTGGGCCTCGGCGAGCAGCCCCTCGTCCAGATTGATGGTGGTGCGCATGGTGCGTTCCTCCCTTCGCTGTGCAGCAATAGTACATCATTGACAGCGGCAAAAAGCCCCGCTTATACTGAAATCGATGCAAACCGTAGCCGCCGAGTTCCGACTAGCCCTGGCGCCCTTTCGTACCGGGGACGCCGGCGTCTAGTCGCAACTCACCGTAAGGTGGTGACGCTCCCGGAGTCATAAGAAGGTGGTGACGCCCCCGGAAGCCGGGGGCTTTTGTTTGGAGAGGTGACGATGAGTCAAGCCAAGAATCTTTTAGAGAAGGTCTGGGAGGCCCACAGCGTGAGGACGCTGCAGAACGGGCAGACGCAGCTCCTGATCGGCACCCACCTGATCCACGAGGTGACGAGCCCGCAGGCCTTTGGCATGCTGCGCGAGCTGGGGCTGGGGGTGCGTTACCCCGAGCGGACCTTCGCCACCGTCGATCACATCGTGCCTACGGACACCCGCGTTCAGCCCTTCGCCGACCCCTTGGCCGACGAGATGATCACCGCCCTCAGGCGCAACTGCGAGGACTTCGGCGTCACCTATTTCGACCTCGAGAGCGGCAAGCAGGGCATCGTCCACGTGGTCGGCCCCGAGCAGGGCATCACCCAGCCCGGCACCACCATCGCCTGCGGCGACTCGCACACCTCGACCCACGGCGCCTTTGGCGCGGTCGCCTTTGGCATCGGCACCAGCCAGGTGCGCGACGTCTTGGCGACGCAGACGCTGGCGATCACCAAGCCCAAGCTCAGGCGCATCGAGGTAGACGGCGAACTCGGCCCCGGCGTCTACGCCAAGGACGTGATTCTGCACATCATCAAGACGCTGGGCGTCAAGGGCGGCATCGGCTACGCCTACGAGTACGGCGGTGAGGTCTTCGCGCGCATGAGCATGGAGGAGCGGATGACGGTCTGCAACATGTCGATCGAAGGCGGGGCGCGTTGCGGCTACGTCAACCCCGACGAGACGACCTTCGAGTTCTTGCGGGGCCGCCCTTATGCGCCCAAGGCTCAGGCCTGGGACGAGGCGGTGGCGCGCTGGCAGGGCTTCGCCTCCGACCCCGGCTGCGCCTACGACGACGTGGTCACTATCCGCGCCGAGAGCATCGCGCCCACCGTCACCTGGGGCATCCATCCGGGCCAGGCGGTCTCCATCTTGGCGCGCGTGCCGACGGTCGAGAACGCCCCCGAGCACGATAAGGCGGCCATTGCCGAAGCCCTCGAGCACATGAAGCTCAAGGGCGGCGCCGCCATCGCGGGCACGAAGATCGACGTGGCCTTTCTCGGCTCTTGCACCAATGGCAGGCTTTCGGACTTCGTCGAGGTGGCCAAGCACCTGAGGGGCCACCGGGTCAAAGCCGGCGTCCGCGCTATCGCCGTGCCCGGTTCGCAGGTGGTGGCGGCTCTCTGTCAGGAGCTGGGCATCGACGAGGTCTTTAGGGACGCCGGCTTCGAGTGGCGCGAGGCGGGCTGTTCGATGTGCCTGGCCATGAACCCCGACAAGCTCATCGGCGACGAGCTCTGCGCCAGCTCGAGCAACCGCAACTTCAAGGGCCGCCAGGGCAGCGCCACCGGCCGCACCGTCTTGATGAGTCCGGTGATGGTCGCCGCGGCGGCGGTGACGGGCAAAGTCAGCGACGCGCGCGAAGTCTTCGGCGTTCGGGAGGCGGTGGCCTGATGGCGCTCGAGAGGATTACTCAAGTACGTGGCCGAGGCGTCTACCTTCCCGGCGACGACATCGACACCGACAGAATAATCCCGGCGCGCTACCTCAAGTGCGTCACCTTCGACGACCTCGCCGAGGGCCTCTTTAGAGACGTGCGCTACGGCGAAGACGGCAGTGAAAAGCCTCACCCGCTGAACGATCCGCGCTTTGAGGGCGCGACCGTCCTGCTCGCGGACGCCAACTTCGGCTGCGGCTCGTCGCGCGAGCACGCTCCGCAGGCTATCTACCGCCACGGCTTCCGGGCCATCATCGCCGAGAGCTTCGCGGAGATCTTCTTCGGCAACGCGGTGACGCTGGGCATGCCCTGCGCCCTGGCGAGCAGGGCGCGGATTCGGGAGCTGGCCGGGGCCGTAGCGACCGAGCCGAACACCGAGATAACCGTCGACGTCGAGGCGAGCACGGTGAGCTTTGGCGGCAAGACAGTAGACATCGAGATCAGGGAGAGCGCCCGCAACGCCCTCATCAACGGCCGCTGGGACCCGATCGCCGACCTGCTCGAGGGCGCGGACGAGGTCGCTAAGACCGCCGCCGGGCTGGCCTATCTTCACCCTGTCCTCCCTTCACCAGCAGGCGTGACGGCTGGGGCGCGCCCGACTCGAGCTAGCGAACCCGGCTAGCGACCGGCCTTCTTGCGCCTTATCGCCTTGAGCGCTTCCGCCGCGCGCTCCTGGGAGATGCCCAGCAGTGCCGCCGTCAAGACGACCTCGCTGCTGTAGGGTTGTGGCCTATGGTGCTGTGATGGATGGTGCTGTGATGGATGGTGTGAGGTGAGGCTTTGTGAGATGCTCTCCTCATTGCCAATCCCCTCGACAGCGACCGACTCGAGCATGGGTGCAGCATGTGCGGCGCTCATCCTTGCTTGTCTCATGTCTCCCACGTAATCTCCCACAATAGGTAAAAGAATCGGGTCCTTCCCAGACCGAGCAAAATCGGTTACGGCAACCTCCTCTTAGACTGTCGTGAGCCCATCATCGCTGCTGCGATTCTAAGAAATATTAATTCTCATTAATTTTTCTCATATGAAGACCTAAGCCTTTGGTCGTAGTTGCGTTACCTGGTCGTGGCTTTCCCTTTCATGTGAATTCAGTAATTAGACCATGAGCGGAGGTGGTTACAAGCGCAAAACTTCTCATTGCTGGCTCATCGCGCCTAATAATTTTGTAACGCTTTTCCACTTATTCTCTCTCCTCGAGGAAGGAGTGGGAATCAGCCTTTATGGAAAAACTGAGCACCAGCCAACAAGAAATCACCGAACTCGAGCACCAGGCCATGGACATCCGCACCAGGCTCGTGCGCGAGTGGGACGTAGATACGCATATTGAACTCACCACCCGGCTTTTCGCTTTGGAGAGCCGCGTTGCAAGCGCCATCATCCAGACCAATCCCCTGCGGGCCTGAGCGCGCTCCAGAGCACCCGCCACCGAGCACCATAAACGAGCACATAAAACCGAGCACCGTGAGGGCTAAGAGCCCTCACGGTGCTCGTCTAAATGAGCCACTATGGGCCGTGTCAGCACGCGCCTCCCCGCTAAGCCGCGCAGGGCGTGATACGAGCTTTTGGGGCCGGTCAGGCCTCGAAGCTCTCGGAGCCGCTGGGAAAGTCGCCCAAGGCCGCCTGCTCGATGACCTCTTCGGAGACGAAGATGGGGGCGCTCACGCGCACCGCGAGCGCGATGGCGTCGCTGGGGCGGGCGTCCAAGGCGAACTCGACGCCGCGATTGTCGAGGATGAGCATGGCGTAGAAGGTGCCGCCGGCGAGTTCGGTGATCTCGACGCGGCTGAGGCTGGCGCTGAAGAGCTCGAGCATGGAGATCATCAGGTCGTGCGACATCGGCCGCGGCAGGCTCTCCTTGGCGAGGCCGGCGGCGATCGAGGTGGCCTCGGGCGCGCCGATCACGATGGGCAAGACGTCGCGGTTCTTGGTCTTGAGGAGCACCAGGAACTGGTTCTCCTCGCCGGCGGTGGACACTGCTACGCCCTCGAGCTTGGCTTCGATCATGCCGCATTCTACGCTGCGGCGAGTGACGAAAGGGTCACGCGAACCACGCCGCGCCGTCCTCGTCCTTTCGCGTTACCTTTGCGCGCTCTTTGCGCCCTCTTCAGTCGCGCGCAAGACCGCCCTCCCCGTGCCGGACGCGCGTGAGCTAGACTGGGACCATGTTCGAACCCGTCATCGGCCTGGAGGTTCACCTGGCCCTCAACACGGCGACCAAGCTCTTTTGCGCCTGCCGCGCCGACGCCTTTGGCGAGGGCGCCAACACCAGCACCTGTCCCGTCTGCCTGGGTCTGCCCGGCAGCCTGCCGGTCACCAACCGGGAGGCGGTCGACAAGGCCCTCCTCTTCAGCCTGGCGCTGCACTGTGTGGTGCCGGAGCGCACTCAGTTTCACCGCAAAAACTACTTCTACCCCGACGCACCCAAAAACTACCAGATCAGCCAGTACGACTTTCCCGTCGGCGCAGGCGGCTACCTCGAGTTGGAGGGAGAGCTGGCAGATGGCAAGCAGCGAGGGCGGCGGATCGGCATCACTCGCTGCCACCTGGAGGAGGACGCCGGCCGGCTGGTCCATCCGCCCTACGCCGACTACAGCCTGGTGGACCTAAACCGCGCGGGCGCGCCGCTGGTCGAGATGGTCACCGAACCCGAGTTGAGAAGCCCCGCGGAGGCCAGGGACTTTCTGGTCAAGGTGCGGGCCGTGGCGCAGGCCCTGGGCGTCTCCGACGCCAACCCCGAGGAGGGCAAGATGCGCGCCGACGTCAACGTCTCCTTGCGGCGGCCCGGCGAGCCTCTCGGCACCAAGGTCGAAGTCAAGAACCTCAACTCCTTTAGGAGCGTGCAGCGGGCGCTCGAGTTCGAGATCAGGCGCCAGAGCCGGCTGCTGGGGGAGGGCGGCTCCGTCGGCCAGAGCACCCTGGGCTGGGACGAGGGCGGTCAGAAGACCTACCTCATGCGCACCAAGGAGGGCGAGGCCGACTACCGCTACTTTCCCGACCCCGATCTGCCGCCCATGCGCATCGACCAGGGCTGGCTGGCCAGGCTGGAGCGGACCATGCCCGAGCTTCCAGGCGCCAAGCGGGCGCGCTACGTGAGCCTGGGGGTCCGCCACCACGACGCCGCGATCATCGCCCTGGACGTCGGACTGGCGGGCTTTTTCGACGCGGCGCTGAGGTGCTACGCGGGCGAAGCGCAAGCTCTCGCCAACTGGCTCAACGGCGACGTCATGGGCCGGCTGAACGCCGAGGGCCTGCGCATCGACGCCTCCGGGCTGACGCCTCAGGGCCTCGCGCGGCTAGTCGAGCTGGTCACGGCGGGGACGATCTCGGGCCGCGCGGCCAAGGACCTCCTCCCCGAGGTGATGACGGGCGCCGACCCGGACGCGCTCGTCGCCGCGCGCGGGCTTAGGCAGATAACCGACGCGGGCGCGACCGGGCGCCTGGTCGACGAGGTCCTCGCCCAGCACCCCGAGCTGGTCGCGGACGCGCTGGCCAATCCCAAGGCCGTCAACGCGCTGCTCGGCCGGGTGATGCGCTCGAGCGGCGGCAAGGCCAAGCCCGAGCTCGTCCGCGAGCTGCTCACGCAGCGGCTCGGCCTCAGCGGCAAAGAGGGCGGCAACGAGGTATAAAGAGGGCGGCAACGAGGTATTAAGGTCTAGGCGGCTACGGTTCGGGCTCGCGCGTCTCGCGCCTCGTCTCACCCTTCGGCTCAGGGCGCCGCCGCTCGAGCCCGCGGGACCCGCCGCGCGGGCGGTAGGGCGGGCGGTAGGTCAGCAAAAACCACAGGGTCAGGGTGACCATGACCAGGAGCAGATAGGCCATGAACATGAGCAGGACCAGCGGCGAAAACGCGGTCACCCCTCCAGTCCAGCCGTGTCGCCGGCGTTCAGGAGCTCCGCCAGCAGCCGCGGGTCTACGTTGCCGCCGCTCAGGACCAGCACGGTCGGGCCGGGACGCAGCTCTAGGCCGTCCACCGCGCCCGCCAGGAGGCGCCGGTAGGCCGCCAGGCTCAGGGCGCCGGTCGGCTCGGCGACGAGCCTGGCCTCAAGCGCGAGCGCGCGCGTGGCCGCGCCGATGGCCGCCTCGGAAACGGTCACCACGCCCGCCACCCGCTCGCGGAGGATGTTGAAGGTGAGCTCGCCCAGGCGCTGCGTTCGCACCCCGTCGGCCAGCGTGCGCGAGGTCGCCGCGGCGGACCAGGTCTGAAGCCTTCCGCTCGCCAGCGACGCCCGGCCGTCGGCCGCCAGTTCGGGTTCGACGCCGAGGAGCTGCGCCGCCGGGCAGAGCTCGGAGATCGCCAGCGACACGCCCGCTAAGAGTCCGCCGCCGCCCAGCGGGACGAGCACGTTGGCGACGTCCGGCAGCGCCGCCGCGATCTCCAGGCCCACCGTGCCCTGCCCGGCGACGATCCAGGGATGGTCGAAGGGCGGCACCAGGCTGTAGCCGTGCGCGTGGGCTAGGGCCTGGGCCGTCTCCTCGCGGGCCGCGCTCGAGTTCTCGCACCTGATGATCTCCGCACCCCAGGCCCGCGTCCGCTCGACCTTGACCCGGGGCGCGTTCTCCGGGATAACGATGGTCGCCCGCACGCCCAGCAGCGCCGCCGCGCAGGCCACGCCCTGGGCGTGGTTGCCGCTCGAGTGCGTCACCACCCCCCGGGCGCGCACCTCGTCCGCCAGGGAGGCCAGGAAGTTGTAGGCGCCGCGCAGCTTGAACGAGCCGGTGCGCTGCAGGTTTTCGGCCTTGAGGTAGACCTCCCCTGCCCGCCCGAGCGCGCCCTCGCCCGCCAGGGTCAAGGGCAGGAGCGGCGTGCGCACGGTGGCCGCCGCGATGCGATCGGCGGCGGCGCGGAGATCTTGGAGGGTGACGGGCAGCATGCCGCCATTAAACCATCCCAGGGCCCGGTGGCGTTGGCCCGGTGGCATTGGCAAGGCCGCTAGCCGCGACTCCGGAAACGCGCGGCAGCGGTCACCCCGGTCTTTGCAGCCGCCCTATACAATGCCCTCTACGATGGGCCCTCTACGACGGGCCCTATACGACGGAGAGCCATAACCTGCCCCTCGGCAGCCTCCTGAAAGGAACCGATGACGCGACACCTCAGCTACGCCCTGCTAAGCCTCTTCGCTTTCGCCGCGGCCCAGGCGGCCACCGAGACCACGGCCGTGCCGGAGGTCCTCGGCCTCACGCTGATCGACGCCGACAGCAACGAGGCGATCGGCGAGCTGAGCGACGGCATGACCCTCGACTTCGGCGTCCTGGGCACGCGCAACCTGAGCGTCGCGGCCAACACGCGGCCGGAGCGGGTGGGCAGCGTGTTGTTCTCGCTCAACGACGAAGCGGAGTTTCAGCTCGAGAACCTGGCGCCCTACGCCATCGCAGGAGACGGCGACGGCGGCACCGACTTCTACCCCTGGACGCCGCCGCTGGGCAGCAACATCCTCATGGTCACGCCCTACCGCGAGAGAAACGCCCGCGGCCAGCCGGGCCGGGCGCTGAGTGTGCGCTTTACCGTCGTCGAGGGGGGGCGTGCCGGTCGGGCGGTCCTGAGGGC
>JALZLY010000246.1 GCA_030858465.1 Deinococcota bacterium | reverse complement strand
GGCTCGTCCACCCCGGCCTCGCCCGGCCTGGCGCGTTCCTGAGCAGCCGCCGCCCCACCGCTCACGCCCCCACCGCTCACGCCCGTCGTCACACCCCCGGCCAGCACACCGGTCACGGCGAGCCTGTCGAGACCGTGGGCCTCGAGCAGCAGGCAGGCCCGCGCCATCGGCTCGTCGAAGAGGGCGACTAAGACGTTGGCGCCGCTCGCCTCCTGGCGGCCCGCGCGCTGCATCGCCAGGGCGGCGCGCTGAAGGACGCGCTCGAAGGCGACGGTGGGTATGCTCTCCGCCTCGGCGTCCTCAAGCAGGCGCTCCTGCGCCTCCAACGAGCCCTCCAGCTCCAGCTCGAGCGCCGCTATGTCCACCCCGCAGAGGCGCAAGACCGCTTCGGCGTCGGGGTCCTGTAGCAGCGCCAACAGCAGGTGCTCGAGCCCGGCGTACTCGTGGCCGCGCGCCTCGGCCAGCTCGAGCGCGCGCCGCACCGTCTCGCGCAGGGGCGCCGAGATCACTCGGGCTCCAGCGTGCAGCGCAGCGGATAGCCGGCCCCGCGGGCGGCGCGCGTCACCTGCGCGACCTTGGTCTCGGCGATCTCGAAGGCGTAGACCCCGCAGACGCCCGCGCCCTGCTGATGCACGCTCAGCATGATGCGCGTGGCCTCCTCGCCGGTCTTGCGGAAGTAGCGCACCAGCACCTCGACCACGAAGTCCATCGGCGTGTAGTCGTCGTTTAAAAGCAGGACCCGGTACATGGGCGGCGTCTTGGTCTTGGTCTCGGTCTTGGACCGGGTCAGGGTGTCGCCGGCGGGCCTGGTCATCGTTTCAAGCATAGCAACCAGGCCGCACGACGCCTAGCGGCGCGCGAACAAAAGGCGCCCGAGAATCATCATTCGTAGCGCAGCCCTGACAGCGCAGCCCTGACGCTGAAGGGTGCGTGGTGTCGGCTTTTCGATCGGCGCGAGTCGCTTTATGATTGATTTATGACAAAGGGCCGGTGAGGTGACAAACGAAACCATGACCAATCGCTTGTTTCTCGGCATCGACGGCGGCGGCAGCGGCTCGAGGGCGGTCCTCGGTAATGAAGGGGAGATTCTGGCAAGGGTCGAGGGCGGCCCGGCCAACCCCAGGGCGCTGGGTGTTGGGGCGGTTTGGAACAACCTCGAGCAGCTTGCCGCTCGAGCCTTGCAGGAGGCGCGCTTGCCGCCCCAGATACCGTCGCGCCTCCACGTCTGCCTGGGCCTGGCGGGGGTGGGCCGGGAGGAGGACAGACGCCTCCTTCTCGCGCCGGGCCACCCCTTCGCCAGCCTGCGGCTCGAGACCGACGTGCACGTCGCCCTGGTGGGCGCGCTGGGCGGCGAGGAGGGCGTGCTCCTGGCCGCCGGGACCGGTTCCATCGCCTACGGGGTGGACGGCGGCGGCGCACGCTACCGCGCCGGCGGTTGGGGCTTGGCGGTCGGCGACGAGGGCGGCGGAGCCTGGCTGGGCCGCGAGGCGGTGCGGCTGGCCTTGCGTACCCATGACGGCCGCGGTGAAGCGACCGCCCTGCTGGGGGCCGTCTTGGAGCACTGGGGGCCGACGGTGGAAGGCTTGATGGAAAGGGTGCGCCTGGCCGGACCCGCCGACTACGGCCGCCTGGCGCCGCTCGTGTTCGCGGCGGCCGCGGCGGGCGACGGAGTCGCGCGGGCGCTCGAGGCGCAAGCGGTGACGGCGCTCGCCGAGCTTTTGGAGGCGATGGACAAACAGTATCCGCCGGGCGAGGTGGCTTTCAGCCTCACGGGCAGTATCGCCAAGAGGCTCGAGGGCGAGCTGCTGGGGGGCGCGCCCGAAAGGTTTCGCCGGGGCTACCGCCCCCCGCTGGCGGGGCCGGAAGTGGGCGCGCTCGAGCTGGCGAGACGGCTGCGCTGATCCTGACCGGCCTTCAGGCCGCGCCCGTATAGCCGCAGACGCCCATCCGCGGCGAGTTGACGACCGGCATAAAGGCCCAATCGTCCTCGTGCGCCTCGGCGTGAACCTCGCAGTAGAAGGGGTTGTCGTCGTTCCACATCTCTTCGGTGTGGAGCTGTGTGGCAGGCTTGCCACAGACCCGGCATGACCACTCGAGCGGCTCGTTGCGGGCCAGCAGGCGCAGCGCCCCGCCCCCGATGCGCCCCTCGCGCTCGCCGCTGACCTTGAGCTTCAGATAGGTGGTCGAGCCGAAGTCGTATTCGTGCGAAAAGCGCAGGCCGGGCTCGAGCACCTCGGCGAGGGGAACGTCCATGTCGCGCTCTTTGGGCTGGCGCGCCCTCAGCTCCTCAAAAAGCTCGCGGTTCGCCACGGGAAAGCCTTCAAAAAGGCTCTCCAGGTCGTCTTCAAAGCCATCCTCTTCGTCGTGATCGAGGTTGTAGTGGGTGTTGCCGACCTTGAACATGCTCAGGTGTCCGCAGCACTCGAGCCAGATGGTGCGCAGGAACCTGTCCAGTTCAACGAGCGTCGCACCGGCTTTGATCTCGAGGTCGAGCCAGTAGCGCGGCGCCCCGTCGCCCTCGGCGCGCAGGTGAAAGAGCCGCGCGGCCCTGCCCCGCTTGCCGTCGTGTTCGGGGGCGCAGGTCTTGAGGTGCCGGGTCATGCCCGCCTTGTTGCTCCGGTAGCCGCAGAGGGCGCAGTTGCCGTAACTCGTCGTCCGTGCCATAGCTCATCATAACCTTTGCGGCTACAGCACCGTCTTTACAGCACCGTCTTCAATGCCTCTTCGATGTCCGCCCTATGCTCGAGGACGCCGTAAACGCGGTAGGCAAGCTCGTCTATCGCTACTTCGGCGGCCTTGGCCTCGAGCATGACCGCTGCAAGCGTCTCGCCGGGGGCTTCGCTCATCACCCGCGCCTCCAAGTTTTCCACAATCCGCAGGTTACGGATCGCGTCCGTGTCGTACATCGGCGCGCTGAGAGCGCGCAGCGCCGCCCCCAGCAGGTTCTCACCCTTGCCCCGGGTGAACCTCTGCCTGCGCCTGAACCCCTCGTCGAATTCGCTGAGGTCATGCGCCCGAAAGAGCAGCATCCGCCTGAGCGCCTCGTGCGTCACCTCGACCTCCGCTAGCACCGACCACTCCCGCTCCCCCTCGCGCCAGTCCTCCTCTTCGGTCACTTCGCCCCAGAGGGTATAGCCCCGCTCGGTCGCTTCGGCGCGCAGGCCGAGCAGGTGACCGAGGCGGTTGGGGTTGGGGCTCGTGGCCCTCACGAGCTGTCCGTAGTCGCCCGCGAGGTCGTGATAGGCCGCGAAGGCCGTATCCTGCTGGACCTGCCCGTAGAGCACCCGCCGGTACGCCTCCATCAGCGCGTAGCGCCGACGAAAGAGCGCCTGCGCCCGGCGGCCCAGCTCACCCAGGCGCGCCTCGTCCTCTTCGCTCAGGTCGGGGATGGGCAGGTCGCCGACCTGGTTCTCGAAGTACTCGAACATGCCCTTGCCGGTGAGCTTGCCGAGGCCGCCCAGGGCGCGGTAGCGGAACTCGAGCACTACGGAGTTGAGGAGCGCGCAGAGGGCATAGACGTCAATAGGACTGCCTTTGCAAAACACCTGCGTGGTGTTGGTCAGCCCCAACCATGCACCCGAGTTGTCCACAGCGAAGACGTTGCCGTGCGCGCGGTAAGGAGCCATAATTTTGGCGGCAAAATGAACATCCGCATGAAGCGGCCAGGTGAAGCGGTACCATTCGCAGTTGCCCCGCCGGTAGGCCGCCCGCCCTTCCAGGACCTCCCGGTTCGCCTCGAGGTACACCCGAACCGGCTTGGGCAGGGCGGCAAAGTCCCAGTCCTCGACCCACAGCACCCGCTCGCCGCCGTCCACGGCGCCGTAGCGGTGCAGGTTGTCGTTCGAGGCACGGCGCTTGAGATGCGCCTCCGGCAGCCCGAAACGGCGAATCTTCTCTTGGTTGACGACGAAAACATCGTTCTCGCCCGTTTCCATACCCTTGCCGAGCCTGACAACTTCGCGCAGCACGCGCCCCGCTCCGTCGATGCGCGCGAACAGCTCCCGGTAGGGCGACAGCACCCAGCGGTCCTCGCCCAAGTCCGCCTGGAGGGCCTCGACGCGGACCACACCGTCAACCGGATAGTGGCCGCGCTCGAGCTGCCGCCTGACCGCGCCTTCGTCCATCACGTAGGTCGCGGCCAGCGCGTGACCTTCCGGCGCTTCGCCCTTGCGCCAGTGGACGATAGCGGTGGCGATGCCCGCCGCGAAGACCTTGTGACCGAGAAAATCCAAGGACCCCAGCAGCGTCGTCCGCTCCGCCAGGAAGCGCCGCAGCCCCTTCGACTTGTCGCCCTGCAAAAAGCTCCTCGAGACGATGAAGCCGAGTTCGCCGCCAGGCCGCAAGACCTGGTAGCCGCGGACGAAAAAGTAGAAGAGGATGTCGGTCTTGTCGGCGTAGACCTCGGGATAGGCCGCGCGCAGCCAGTCGAGCTCGGGGGCGCCCCGGCCAAAGGTGGCGTCCACATTGAAGTACGGCGGGTTGCCGATGACCGCCGTGAAGCCGCGCGCCCCCTCGGGCAGGGCGGGGTCGAAGACGTCGGGGAACTCGGCGGACCAGTTGAAGGGGCGCTTCTTCCTCGCTTCTTCCAACGCCTCGGCCTGAGCCCGCAACGCTTCCAGCACTTCGGCCAGCGTCCTGTCGGGGGTGTCTGCCAGCGCGCGGGGTTTGTTGCCGGTGATGAGGTAGTGGCGCACGGCTCTGACGGTCGCGTCGTCGTCCTCGAGCCCCGCTTCAGCGGCGGCGCGGCGCAGGGTTTCATCGCCGGCGAAAAAGGGCAACAGGTTGGGCAAGAGCGCCTCGTTGACCCCTTGCAGGGTGGTCTCGAGGCTGTCCAGCGCCTCTTTTCGTCCCTCCGCGGCCATGCTCACGTCTTTGGCTCCGCGCGCGAATCGGGCGGCTTTCTTGAGCGTTTCGGTGTAATCCCCCCGGCTGTCGCTACGCTCAGCCGCCCCCCTTGCTAAGGGGGGATGGGGGGATTGTGCGTCGACGAGGCTGTTGCCGCTGCGGAGGTTGAGGGTGAGCGCGGGGAGCTGCGCGTGCGCCGAGCCTCGCCTGCCGTACTGGCCCGGATGCGTGCGCAGGAGCTTGGTCCAGAGCGAGAGCTTGGCGAGTCCGACGGCTTGCGGGTCGAGGTCGACGCCGTAGATGCAGTCGACCAGGACGCGCTCGTGGGGGTAATCGATGCGTTTGGGCCGTTCTTGCTTCAAGATAGACTCGCCTGCATCAAACATATTCACTCTTTCGTTAAGTTTGCCGGTACGAACTTTGGCCTCCATTTCGTCAACCTTTTGGTTGTAACGCTCCAGGGCCTCGCTCAGGTAGTCGAAGGCGCCCAGCAGAAACGAGCCCGAACCGCAGGCCGGGTCTGCTACGCGCACCTCGAGGATGCGGTTGGCGGCCAGGGAGGCGGCTTCGTAATCGCCTGCCGCCAAGCGCTCGAGCGCCCCGTCCAAGTGCGGCTTCACCTGCGGCTCCAAGACGCGCCGGACGATGTGCCTGACGATGTATTCGGGCGTGTAGAAGACGCCCTCGCGCTTGCGCGTCTCCTGGTTGTCCAGAACCTGGATGACGCCGCCGGACTCGACCAGCTCGTGCGCCAGGAACTGCTCATAGGCGACGCCCAGGATGTCTTGGGTGAGGGTGGTGAAGTCGTAGTTGTAGACCGAGCGGAAGCCAAGAATCTGGCCTTCGGTGAGGGGCACCAGGCTCGGGTCCGGGACGGGGCTTAAGAGCACCAGCATCTCGAGGTGCTCGTTGGGGATGTGCAGCCCGTCGACGAAGGGGTTGGCGGCGAAGAGCTCGGTGTTGTAGCTCGCCCAGGTGTCGTCGAACTTGCTGCGCAGCTGCTCGATGAAGGGCTTGCTGCGAAAGGCGTCCTCCCAGGACTTGTAGAGCCGCCCGAGCACGTAGTAGGGCTCCTGGCCGTAGTTCTCGAGCAGTCTGATAAAGAGAAAGCGGAGCAAGATGAGGTGCGAGGCCTGGCGTATCTCGTCCAGGGTCAGCTCGGGCTGCGCCTGCCGAATCCCGTTGGCGAGGATGACGCGCCACAGCTTGAGGTCGCGCAAGAACTGCTCGCCCAGGGTTTGGCGCCGGTGCTCGCTGTAGTAAGCCAGCAGCCTGTCGCGCGCGATGTTTTCTCGAGCGAGGCGCTCATAGACCTCGGCGGCGAAGTCGGGGTCGGCGAGGTCCTCGGCGGAAAACGTCCAGAAGGGCTCGCGGTCGCTGAGGCGCAAGACATGCCATTCTCTGAAGTTGCTGAGAATCAGCCACGGCACCGGGGTATCCGCGCCTACGTCCAGAGCATAGTTGCGCAGGTAGTCGAGCACCTGGTCCTTGTTGGTCTGCCAGATGTTCCTGTCCCAAAAGGATTTGGCCTCGACCATCAGCCAGGGCGCTTTGCGTTTGGCGGGCAGGAGAAAGTAGTCCACCCACTCCTTGGTGAGCGTCAGGCTCCTGATGCCGGCTTCGGGTCTGCGTTCGTCGGGGCCGTAGCCCAGGGCCTCGAGAAAAGGGGTGAGGAGTCCGTCCTGGGTGCTCGCTTCCGGCTTGGCGCCCAGCCTGCCGGTCTTCAGCTCCTCGGCCCGGACGAGCAGCGTTTGCAAGTGAGCTAAGAAATCAGCGAGTGCCACGTGTCTTTATCTAATCACACTTTATCTAACCACACTTCGGTTTGGAGCTTCTTGCAAGAAGCGATGATGGTATCAGCCGATGAGCCGCCGGCCGCCCACGTAGACCTCGAGCACCCTGAGCTCATCGTCCAAGACCACCAGGTCGGCGCGCTTGCCCACGCTCAGCTCGCCGCGGTCGCCCAGGCCCAGATAGCGCGCCGGGTTGGCCGACAGCAGGCGGCTGGCCCCCTCGAGCGAAAGCCCCGCCGCCACGGCGTTGCGCAAGGCCCCGTCGAGCGTCAGCAGGCTGCCCGCCAGGGTGCCGTCCGCAAGCCGCGCCGTGCCGCCCTGGACGGTCACCTCCCGACCGGCGAGCTCGGAGCCGCCCTCCGCCATGCCGGCGGCGCGGATGGCGTCGGTGATGAGCGTCAGCCCTTGGGGCTTGGCGTTGTAGGCGGCCAGGAAAGTCCCGTCGTGGACGTGATGGCCGTCCAAGATGAGCTCGGCGAAGCTCGAGCGGTGGGCCAGCGCCGCGCCCATCACGCCGGGGTCGCGGGCCGTCATGCCGCCCATGGCGTTGCCGAAGTGGGTGAAGCCGGCGGTGCCGCCGACCGCCTCGACGGCGGCTAGCACCTCGAGCGTTTCGCGGTAGGTGGCGGTGCTGTGGCCGACGCTCACCCGCACGCCCGCGCGGGCAAAGCGCTTGGCCGCCTCGAGGGCTCCCGGCACTTCCGGTGCCAGGGTGACGAGCCGGACGACGCCAAAGGCCAAGACCTCATCGACAAGCGCGGGGGTGGGCTCGAGCGCGAAGGGCGGCTGCGCGCCCAAACGGTCGGGGGAGATGAAGGGGCCCTCCAGGTGGACGCCGGGCAGGCTGGGCCCGGCCTCACCGATAGCCTCATCCATAAGCGCTCGAGCCTCCCCGAGCACCCTCAAAATCTCCTCCCAGGGCTTGGTGATGGTGGTGGGGTAGAGGGTGGTGGTGCCGTGCCCCAGATGAAACCGTGCGAGGGTGCGGACGCCCGCCGCGCCGTCCACGACGTCGCCGCCACCGCCGCCGTGGACGTGGCTGTCGATGAAGCCGGGGAGGATGTAGGGCCCTTGGCCCCTGCCGGGGCTCAAGGTCTGGATGGTATCCGAAAAGGTCAGGCTGCCGGTTTGGAGGCCGTGGGGGATGAGCAGTCGGCCGCTGAGCGTGTTCACTCGAGCAGTCTAGCCCTAATACCTCCCGGCAAGCCGATGCTTCATCCAACCATCCAAGGGGCTTGACTTTTGAGACGGTTGCTTTCAACCATGGTTCCCTGGGGTGCTACCCTGCTGATGAACGCGCCATAGAATGCGGGTATGCCTTGGTTGCGCAGCTCGCTTGCCCTAAGTATCCTTAAGCCGCCCTCGCCGAGAGTACTCGCCCTCCTTGTGGTCCTGTTGTCGTTCGCCACCGCGCAGCGTTATGAGTGGCGCAATGTCGAGCAACGCGTCGAACTCCTAGCGAGCGGCGAGGTTATCGTCGACGACGTGCGGACACTTTGGACCGATGAGGACTTCGGCGAGGCTTACATCGAAATCAGGCTCGCACCCGGGCAGAGGGTGGAACTCCTGGAAGGTTCGGGCGCTGTCGGCCCGGGCCCGTCCGCCGAAGCCTACCAGCAGGCCACCCCAGGCGGGCAGGAACTGGTGGTGCGCCAGGAAGAGCGCATCTCCGAGAGGCGGGTGCGCTTTTACTACCGCCTGAGCGGCTCGCTCGACGCCTACAGCGATGTGGTGCAGTGGTACTGGAACATGGTGGGCCGAGAGGACGTCACGGTAGCTGGCTACAGCCTCGAGGTCCTCGCTCCCGGACCCATGGCAGCACCTTACGACGCGTTCGTCCACCGCTACGGCAACCCCGAAAGCCCACGTGTTTCTCTCTCCACAGACCGCTCCCGCCTTGGGGTCGAGTTCGACCGCGTCCCCGGTTCGGACGGTGTGGAGATTCGCTACCTTATGGACCCGGCGCTCTTTACCGTGCAAGGAAGTCAACCTGGGCTCGAGCGCCTTCTGCGTGATGAGGCACGCATCGCTGGCCTCGACGCCGCCAGGCGCTCGCCCTGGTGGGGCGCAGTGGGTCTTGTTTTGCTGATATTGCTCGTCCTGGGGGTCACCCGCGCTTACCTGCGTTACGGCCGCGAGCCAGACGTGGGTTCCACCATGCACTATCCCTTCGAGCCACCAAGTGACCTTCCGCCCGCAGCCGTCACCGCCTTTGGTCATCAGCTCAGCTCGAGCGTTCCCAGCGGTCCTGCCTTTAAAGCAACCATCATGGACCTCGCTAGGCGCGGCTACGGCGCCTTTGAGCCTAAAGGGCGCAAGTTCGAGATGAGCCTCAACCTGGAGAAGGACGACTACGAGCTCGAGCCCTTCGAGCGCGAGGTGCTCGACTACCTCAAGAAGGCAGCCGCTAGTGGGGGTGCGCAAGACAGGCTGGAGTCTGACACCCTCAAGAAGTACTCGGAGAAGCACGGCAGCAGCTTTTTACAAGCCTGGGGCAAGAAGCCTCGCACCTGGCTGGAGAAGCGTTTGGGTGGCCCACTCACCACGCCTGAGAGCAGGCGCGCCACTTACGTCTGGATGGGGGTAACCGCGCTGTTCCTCGTTCTCTTCGTGATCGGTGCGGCCCTCACCTTGGGACTGCCGCGTTACCTGCTTATCGCCTGCGCTGTCCTCTGCCCGGTGCTCTTTATCGTCATCGCCTTGATTATGCCGTCGTGGCGCCCTGAAGTGGCCAGGGAGGCGTACGGCTGGCAGGGCTTTAAACGCACCCTCTCGGACTACACCCGTATGAAGGATGCGCCCGACGATTTCTTCGTGCTCTGGGACCGCTACTACTGTTACGCCGCCGCGATGGGTGTGGCGGAAAAGTTCTTGCGCAACTTGCGTCGCGCCATGCCCATGCGCAAGCTCGATGAAGGGGCTATCGTCAGCCGCGCGGGCTGGCTGGGCGCCAGCTCCCTCGACAGCACGAACTTCGCGGGCATCTCGCGATCGGTGAGCACCCTCAGCCAGTCGCTCAGCAGCGTCTCGGCGTCCTCGGGCGGATCGGTCAGCGGGGGCGGGGGCGGAGGGGGCGGTGGTGGTGGAGGGGGGCGCTAGCCACAGCCACTGCCGGCACGCGAGCTTCCGAGCTGAACTGGAACTGGCCCGCACGCTCGCTCCCTCTACTACCGGGCGCGGACGCTCACCGGCTCGAGCATCCGGTCGGCCTTCGAGGACCTGGGCAGAGAGATGCCGGAAATTCTTCCCCTCGGCGGTCCCTTCTGGCTCAGCGAGCGCACGCTGCCTACCCCTACCCTGTTGGGTGACCCGCAGCTCGTCATGCGCAATGAGGCCCCGGCCTAGACATAGCTAGACATAGCCGCCGTACCCATGACGAAGGTCACTTCCGGCGGGCTCGGCTCGCGTCATAGACTGGGGGGATGAGCAGCGACCTGCCCGCCCTCGACCTGCCCGCCCTCGACCTGCGCGGCCT
>JALZLY010000245.1 GCA_030858465.1 Deinococcota bacterium | reverse complement strand
CTTTTGAAAAGCATGAACATACCATTTATATTGCAGCCTCGAGTGTCAGGGCTGGTCATCAGATAGAGCTTGTACTTACATCTAAAACCCTGGGGCAGCGAACCGCAGATCTAAAGCTGGTCACCGAACCCGTGCCTGTCTATATGGAATGCAAGCGTAAGGACGCTTATAAACCAAAGGCTGGTAGTGGCGAACACCTGGAATACATTTGGGGCCAACTGCAAAACCCGACCCCTAGCGAGAATTGGGATGGCGACGAGGTAGGTAATCATGAGGTCGTCATTCTGGTAGCAGGAGAGCCGCAACAAGAGGCTATGGCTTCTCTTGTTAGTTTTGTCAAAGGGCTCCTCAAGGAGCAGAAACGCGGTATTTTCTTCAGCCCCACGGCTAGCTCTTTCGTGTCTGTTCAAGAGCCATCCCCCGCACCACCAGGGGCTGAGAATGGCGTGTGGCTGCCTGGTGACGGCAAAGCCAGCGAGGTGCTAGCCCAGTTCTATGTAGATGATCAGGGGCGCATGCATGTAACACAGCAGAGACGGGTAGGTGTCTATCTTGTTGATTCCCACCGCATTGACGCAATTATTCAGTCTTTTGATAATGCCCGCGGTCAAATTCCCCCCAATGGCGTGGGGCTGATCTACATTTGCGTAGATGTCGCGCACGTTCGTGAGAACGAACTTTTACCCTACCTTCGGCTGATAGGCACATCTGTGGCACAAAAATTCACCCCGACCTCAAACAGTAGAGTGGGAGCGGTTATCCTTGTTACGGAACCAATCGGCTACGCGCCCAGCAGCAATAAAACAGGCTTCGCTCTTGAGCGCGCTGTTTGCGTTGTTCGAAATCCCTATAGTCCCTTACCGGCCGAGTTTCTAATTCCTGGGAAGGTGCCGAGGACATAGCATTCTTGTCGGTTTCCCTCGAGCTCTAGCTCAACACATCGCCCACCTTGATGCACCAACAGTTCAACATGTTCCTAGCGATCCCTCGAGCTACTTTTCCGGCTCGTCCACCGCCTCCACGTCGCCCTCGATTTCGTCACGTCCACGGCCAAGATGAACTCGGCCTCGGCACGATCAATGTCGAAGAGTTCCATGAGGAAGCTCGAGCGATCATCGCTAAGCACCACCAATAACCCTCTCGGTCATTCAGAAATAAGAATACGAAAAGGGCAGCGGCTTAGCTTTACCACCGGTTCATACTCTGTATCGGAGTATAATGTTCGTTATGGCGACGACCAAGCTCAGCATCATCGTTGACCCCAGTCTCGCCCGTTTCGTGGAACACTACCAGGGCCGGCATGGTGTCCGCACCAAGTCCGAGGTGGTGGAGCAGGCGCGTGAACTCTCCAAGTGCCTCGAGCCCACTGCCCGCGCCTGGCTCGAAAGGCGCGTCCTTGGCCTTCGATCACCTCTCTCCCGGCGTCTCGGGAAGGCCACGCCCCAAGGAGCTCGAGCCCAAAGATCTCGAGATCTACTTCGTCGAGGTCAGCCGCGAGGCGGGCACGGACGCCAAAGCCTTTCCCCGCAGATCCTGCTCAAGAGAGCTCTTATCTGGAGGTATGAGCGAGGTTGACACTCCCCACAGCTAAAGCCGGGGGGTTCTCGCTTCACAGAAAGGAGCTGACAGTATGCCGGACTTACCCCTTTTCAGCGATTGTTTAACGTCGGGAGTATCACGCCCGACGGCCAAAAGGCATTTGCCTTCCAGCGGGATAATGAAGAAGGTTCTGGGTATTTTGGTTTTGACCTTGGTCGGGTTAGCCGTCGCCCAGGAGGAAATTGGGGACTTCATTTATTTTCAGCGTGCCGACCCGATGACTGATGAGGACAGAAGCTTCGTCGTGACCTTCAGTGTTGACGGCGCAAACCGCTTTAGCAGACCGTCTCTAAGGTGGGCTTGCCACCTTAATGGAATGCGAATTATTTTTGATACGGAAGAGTTCCTGAACACTAAGCCACCAATCCCCGTGCGCTACAGGTTCGATAGAGAGGAAGCCTCACCAACTCACTCGTGGGGACTCATTGTGAATAATACGGCCACGTGGATTGACCTGCACAACGTCCCCCCCTTTACGGCTCGAGCATTAGCAGCCTCGCGGCTTACGATTCAGGCGACAAGCTATAGCGACAGAATCTATACCAGCGTTTTTGGCCTCAATGGTTTGTCGGAGGCTCTGGAGCGCCTACCATGCGTTCCCTCGTTGGTTGGCGAACACCTTACCGGGGACTGGGACAACATCGCCTCCGATCTGGAAGGGGCGCAACTGTTCGCCTCGAAACTCAACACCGCTTATGAGGGCCTGCTTGAGGAGGGCGAGGCGACCCAGGTTGAGCTCGAAGAGGCCCGACTCAGGCTCGAGGAGGCGCAGTCCGAGGTGGCCCGCCTGACGGGTGCCCGTGGCATCTATACGGTGCAATCCGGTGACACCCTCACCACCATCGCGAGTTTCTTCTACCGCCGCGCGGGTCGCTGGTCCGACATTCTCGAGGCTAACTCCTTTCTCATCCGGAACCCCAATTTTATCTATCCGGGAATGGTGCTTATCATCCCCTAAGACCTCAAGAAGGTAATCGGCCTTAATCGGCGATGCCCGCAGAGACGCAGCGCAAGACGCCGTAGGAGTACCTTCCCCCAAACCTCTCGAAGAGCGACTTTAAGCGGCCGCGCTCCTCCTCCGGCAGGGCGAGGGCGGCCTCCTCGATGGCGCGCAGCTCGTCCTCGGCCAGGCCCGTGGCTTCGGCCGCCGTCAGGTCGCCCCGGCGGACCAGCTCGGCCAAATGCACGAGGACGGTGCTCAGCTTGAGCGCGCGCGCCTCGGCGACCTGCTCCGGCGACCGTCCCGCGAAGATGAGCGCCCTGGTCTGCTCCACCGTGCCGTCCTCGTCCTGGGGGGCCGCCGGAATCGCGGCCACGGCTTGCTCCTGTTCCGCGGGCGCCTCGGTGTGGGCGAGGATGACCTCCAAAAAGGCCTGACCGTAGCGCTCCAATTTGGCCTTCCCCAGCCCTGACAGCCCCGCCAGCGCCGGCAGGCTCCGGGGCTTGCTCTGGGCCATCGCCCGCAGGGTGCTGTCGTGGAAGATGACGTAAGGGGGCACGCCCTGCTCACGGGCGAAGTCGGTGCGCTTAGCGCGCAGCGCCTCGAAGAGTTCCCCGTCGGCGTCTCCTAGAGGCGCCGCGTCTACCCCCCTAGGCGCCGCCTTCTTCTTGCTCGGCGTCGGGTCGTGCCGGAACCTGACCGCCTCCCCCTTCAGGACCGGGCCGCTCCTGGGCGTCAGCAGAAGCGAGCCGTGTCCCCCGGCGTCGGTGCTCAAGAAGCCCCCCGCCACGAGCTGGCGCAGGACCGAGCGCCAGGCGCGCTCGCTCAGCTCCTTGCCGATGCCGTAGGTGCTCAGCTTGTGATGCCCCAGGGACTGCATGCGCGGCGTCTCCTTGCCGAGGAGCACGTCGATGAGGTGGCCCGCGCCGAAGCGCTGGCCGGTGCGGTAGACGGTCGAGAGCGCCTTTTGAGCGGCGACGGTGCCGTCCCAGGTCGCGACCGGGGTCAGGCAGGTGTCGCAGTTGCCGCAGGGCTCCGCCAGAGCTTCACCGAAGTACTCGAGCAGCCCCTGCCGCCGGCAGCGCGGCGACTCGCAGTAGCCCAACAGCGCCTCGAGCTTTTGAGTCTCGACGCGCTTGACCTCGTCGGGGGCCGTTGAGCCGGCCATCATCCGCCGCAGAGACACTACGTCGCCGAGGCCGTAGGTCAAGAAGGCGTCGGCGGGCAGCCCGTCGCGCCCGGCCCGGCCGGTCTCCTGGTAGTAGCCCTCTAAGCTCTTGGGCAGGTCTAGATGCGCGACAAAGCGCACGTCGGGCTTGTCGATGCCCATGCCAAAGGCGATGGTCGCGACCATGACCAGGCCGTCCTCGCGCAAAAAGCGCTCCTGGTGCCGCTGGCGCGTGAGGCTGTCGAGCCCGGCGTGGTAGGGCAGCGCCTTGAGGCCGTGCTTCTGCAACCACTGCGCGGTGCCGTCCACGCTCTTGCGCGACAGGCAGTAGACGATGCCCGCCTCACCCGCATGCTCGGCGCGGTAGAAGGCGAGAAACTGCTCCTTGGCGCTCTCTTTGTCGACTACGGTGTAGCGGATGTTGGGCCTGTCGAAGCTCGAGACGAACTGCCGCGCCCCATGGAGCCTCAGCCGGGTGAGCATCTCGCGCCTCGTGGCCGCGTCGGCGGTGGCCGTCAGCGCGACGCGCGGCACCGAGCCAAAGCGCTCGGCCAGGAGGGAGAGCCCGATGTACTCGGGGCGGAAGTCGTGCCCCCACTGCGAGACGCAGTGCGCCTCGTCGATGGCGAAGAGGGCGACCTGGCTGCGCTCCAGCAGCTCCAAAAAGCGCGGCGTCAGGAGGCGCTCGGGCGCGACGTAGAGGAGATCGAGCTCGCCCGCAAGCAACTTCCGCTCGACCCCGCGCGCGCCGTCCGGGCTCAGGCTCGAGTTGAGGTAGGCCGCCCGCACACCCACTTGCAGGAGCGCGTCCACCTGGTCCTTCATGAGCGCGATCAGCGGCGAGACCACGACGCCGACGCCCGGACGCAAGAGCGCGGGAATCTGGTAGCAGAGCGACTTGCCGCCCCCGGTCGGCATGAGCACGAGCGCATCGCCGCCCGCCGCGACGTGAGACACGATGTCGGCCTGCTCGCCACGAAAGCGGTCGAAGCCGAAGACCGAGGCGAGGATGCTTTGCGCCGTCCGAAGAGCTCGCTGCGTCACCCTGCCATTGTTCCATGCCGGCGGGCAGGGGGCAAGGCGCCCTCAGGCGAGTGGGCTAGAATGGTGGGATGAGCGAGAACCCCAAAGCCGAAACCAGCGAAACCAGCCAGAGCCTCGAGCCCAAGGACGCCCTCTCAGTAACGAAGCACAGCGTCACGGTCGGCGGGCTCGAGATCCCCTACACCGTCACCGCCGGCACGATGATCCTGAGGGAAGAATCCGAGGGCAAGGGCGACCAGGAGGGCCGGTGGGAGGGCGAGAAGCCCAAGGCCTCCTTTTTCTTCGTCGCCTACAGCCGCGATGAGGTGGAGGATAGAGGCACCCGCCCCGTCACCTTCTCCTTCAACGGCGGCCCCGGCTCGTCCTCGGTGTGGCTGCACCTGGGCCTGCTCGGCCCGCGCCGGGTGCTCTTTGACGACACCGGCAACCCGCTCCCGCCCCCTTACCGGCTGGTGGACAACGAGCACTCGCTGCTGGACGTCAGCGACCTCGTCTTCATCGACCCCGTCAGCACCGGCTACAGCCGCGCGGCGCCGGGCGAAAAGGCAGGGGACTTTCACGGCTTCAAAAGGGACATCGAGTCCGTCGGCGACTTTATCCGCCTCTACAGCACGCGCTACGGGCGCTGGACCAGCCCCAAGTTCCTCATCGGCGAGAGCTACGGAACCACCCGGGCGGCGGGCCTGTCGGGCTACTTGCAGGAGCGCCACGGGATGTTCTTGAACGGCATCATGCTGGTCTCCTCCATCCTCGACTTCGCGACCGCCCGCTTCGAGCCCGGCAACGACCTGCCCTACCTGCTCTTCCTGCCCAGCTACACCGCCACCGCCTGGTACCACGAGCGTTTGCCGGAGAGCCTGCAAGGGCAGGACTTGAAGGCCGTGCTGGGGGAGGTCGAGGCTTTCGTCATGGGCGACTACAGCTTGGCCCTGATGAAGGGCGCGGCCTTGGGCGAGGAAGAGAGAACGGCTGTCGTTCAGAGTCTGGCCCGCTACACCGGCCTCTCCGAGAGCTACCTCGAACGCAGCAACCTGCGCGTGGGCATCATGCGCTTCGTCAAGGAGCTCCTGAGGGGCGAGCGCCGCACGGTCGGGCGTCTCGACAGCCGCTTTACGGGCATCGACCGCGACGCCGCCGGGGAGAGCTTCGAGTACGACCCCAGCTACGCCACCATCCAGGGGCCCTACACCGCCACCTTCAACCATTACGTGCGCGAAGAACTCCGCTACGAGAGCGACCTGCCCTATGAGATCTTAAAGGGCCTCTACCAGAACTGGAGCTACAAGGAGTTCGAGAACCAGTACGTCAACGTCGCCGAGACGTTGCGCAAGGCGATGACCATGAACCCCTTTCTCAAGGTCCACGTCGCCAGCGGCTACTACGACCTGGCCACGCCCTACTTCGCCACCGACTACACCATGAATCACCTGGAACTCGACCCGACGCTGCAAGCGAACCTTTCCAAGAGCCTTTACCAGGCCGGCCACATGATGTACGTCCACCGCGAATCGCTGGCGAAGCTGAAGGGCGAGCTGGCAGGATTTGT
>JALZLY010000244.1 GCA_030858465.1 Deinococcota bacterium | reverse complement strand
GCTCTGGGCCGTCCACGGCGACGACGCGAGCGGCCGGGCCGCCCTAGCCGAGCTCGAGGCCTGCGGCGTGGACTGCGCGGGCGTGCGCGAGGTGCCGGGCGCCACCTCGTTCGTCAGCGCCGTCCTGGTGGCGCCGGGCGGCGAGCGCTACATCTTTCCCTACTACGGCCCCAGCCTGGACGACGACCCGGCCTCTTGGGACCTGGGGGAGCTGGCCGAGCTGGACTGTCTCCTCTTCGACGCCCGCCATCCCCGCCTCGCTCAGGCGGCCGCCCGCGAGGCGCGGCGGCGGGGGGTTCCGGTGGTGGCGGACTTCAGCAACACCCGCAACTGGCATCTCGCCCCCGGCGCCGACTACCTCATCGTCTCCGCGGAGTGCGCGGCGGAGGTCCTGGGCCGGGGCGAGCCCGAGGCGGCCCTCATGCGGCTCAAGCAGCGTGACGACCAGCTCGTCGGCATTACCCTGGGCGAGCAGGGCTTTCTCTACCACGACCCCGGCCTGGGCGAGACGCGCCACATCCCCGCCTTTCACGTCGAGGCGGTCGACACCACCGGCGCGGGCGACGTCTTCCACGGCGCCTACGCCTACGGGGTGGCGCGCGGCTGGACGCCTTCGCGCTGCGGCCTCTTCGCCTCGGTGACGGCCGCGCTCAAGTGCACGGCCCTGGGCGGCAGAGCCGGCATTCCCGGCCTTGCGGAGGTCGAGACGCTGCTCCTCGAAAAGACCGCCAGGGAGATGGACGGGCGAACATGGACGTGAGAACATGGACGTGAGGAGGTGGCGTTGGCTATGGCAAAGACCCTCTCCGCGGGCAAGCTGCGCGGTGTAACGACCCTCGCCGACGAGCGGGGCATCTTCAAGATGATCGCGGTAGACCAGCGCCCGCCCATCTTCAGGGCGCTCGCCAGGCACGGCGCGCGTTCCCCGGACGAGGTGGCCTACGACGAGGTCGCCGGCGTGAAGGGCCTCTTGACCGAGGTGCTGGCGCCGCACTGCACGGCGGTCCTGCTCGACCCGGTGTGGACCCACCCGCACGCGCTCACCAGGGTGCCGGGAGGGGTGGGGCTACTCAGCACCTTGGAGGACCACGCCTTTGTGCTCAAGGCCGGCGAGCGCTGGTCCTATCCCATAGCGGGCTGGAGCGCCTACAAGGCCAAGAGGAGCGGCGCGGCCGGCGTCAAGCTGCTCGTCTGGGACCGGCCGGACAGCCGGGAGGATACCCGCGCGCACCAGGACGCCTTTGTGTTCGAGGTGGGCCGGGCCTGCCGCGAGCACGACCTCGCCTTCGTCTTAGAGCTGCTCATTTACCCCAGGCCGGGCGAGGAAGAGGACTCACCGGCCTACGCCGCGGCGAAACCCGACGGGGTGCTCGACTCGGTCGCGCACTACAGCGACGATACCTTTGGCGTGGACCTCTTGAAGCTCGAGTTCCCCGCCGACCTCAAGCACTGCCGCGAGTTCAGCCGCGGCGCCTTCGACGGGCGCGAGCGCGCCAGCGTCTACACCTTGGACGAGGTGCGCGAGGCGCTGGATGAGCTGAACCGGCTCGCCAACGTGCCCTGGGTGCTCTTGAGCGCCGGGGTGGGGCCGCGCGAATTCGCCCTCAACTTAGAGCTCGCCTGTGAAGCCGGCGCGAGCGGTTTTCTGGCGGGGCGGGCGGTGTGGCTGGACGCCCTGGACAGCTATCCCGACCTGGCCGAGATGAGAAGCAGGCTGGTCAACAGGTCGCTGCCCTATCTGGGGCAGATCGCCGCCTTGGCCGCCGGCGCCAAGCCGTGGACGGCGCACCGGGCCTTCAACGACCTGGAGGTCGCGGGCCGCGGGCCCGACTGGTATAAGAGCTACGGAGACGAGACACACGCACACGAGACACACGCACACGAGACACACGGAGACGAGACACATGGAGACGAGACACATGGAGATAAGGAGCAGGCATGACAGGGGAACCGACAACAGCGGTGCTGGGAGCGGCGGTGATCGGCGCGGGCGACATGGGAGCGCGTCACGCCCGGCACTGGCGCGCGGCGGGAGCCAAGGTGGTGGGGGTGTTCGACCCCTACCCAGGGCGCGCCGAGGTGCTCGCCCGGGGGCTGGGCGCGGAGGCTTACGGCAGCCTCGAAGAGATGCTGGCCGTGGCCGAGCTCGAGGTGGTGTCGGTCTGCACGCCGACCTTTTTGCACGCGCCGCAGACGATCCAGGCGCTCGAGGCGGGCAAGCACGTGCTCTGCGAAAAGCCCGCGGCCTTGACCTTAGAGGGCGCCCTGGCGATGCGGCGCGCGGCGCAGCTCTATGGGCGCGAGCTGAGGATCGGCTTCATGCGCCGCTTCGACCCGGCCGACCACCGGCTCATGGACTTTCGCGCCCGCATCGGCTCGCCGGTCTTGGCCCAGGCGACCATCGTCGCGGGCGTCCGCCCCAAGCTGCTCATGCACGACCGCCTCGCCAACGGCGGCCCCATCATCGATATGTGCTGCCACATCTTCAACCTCTGGGGCAGGATGTTCGGTTGCGAGCCCGACAGCGTCTCGGCGCAGGGCTACACCTTCAGCGACAACAAGCCCGAGCTGGCCCAGGTCGAGCACAAGGCGCTCGATTCGGCGCAGGTAATCCTCGAGTACCCAGGCGGCTCGGTCGGCAGCATTCAGGTCTCCTGGGGCCTGCCGAGCGGCGTCAAGCCCTTCGAGCGCCACACCTACATCGGTCCCGACGGCGTTATCTCCTTGCGCTGGCCCGACGAGATCGCCCTGCGCGACGCTGAGGGCACCACCCGCTGGGGCTCGGCGGGCTACGACCCGTGGAAGGCGGAGATCGGGCACTTTTACAAGGAGCTCAGCCAGGGCGCCCCGGTCAGGCTGGCGACCATCGACGAGGGCATCGCCGCCCTCAAGACCTCGCTGGCCGTGCTCGAGTCGGTGGCCGCGCACCGGCCCGTGCGGCTGGCCGAGCCTGTGGCGGGGAGCTGTTGATGGCCCTGAAAGCCAAGGAGCGGGACCTGAAGCTCAAGCTGAGCCGCCTGACGGCGCTCATGGACGCGCGCGGCGCCGAGGCCTTGCGCGTCACCCGCGCTGGCAACCTCGCCTGGCTCACCGGCGGCAACTTTCTCGTCTACGAGCGGGGTGGCCCCGTCGCCGAAGGGCTCGTCCACGGCGACTCGCTGACGATCATCACCAACGCCGTCGAGGCGCAGCGGCTGCGCGACGAGGAGCTGCCGGAGGGGGTCGCGGTCGAGGCTTATCCCTGGTACGAGGGCGGCGGGCAGGAGGGGATCGTCAAGCGGCTCATCGGCGAGGCGCGGGTGGTGACGGACGACGAGCTCGACCTCTACGAGGCCCGCACCCCGCTGCTGGAGAGCGAGAGGGCGAGCTTCAAGAGCTTGGGCGCAGAGGCTTCGGCGACCGTGACGGACGCGCTCACCGCCCTGGAGCCCGGCCTCGACGAGAGGCAGGTGGCCGCGCGGGTCAGGTTCGCCCTCGAGCGGGAGGGTTTGGCCTGCCCCGTCCTGCTGGTAGCGGGCGCGGCGCGCCTCGGCCGCTACCGCCATCCCCTGCCCAAAGGCGCCCCCTTCGGCGGCGTCGGCCTGGTGGTGGTCTGCGCCGAAAGGGGCGGGCTCGTCGTCTCGCTGTCGCGGATGCTGGCCTTCGGCGAGGTGCCCGAGCGCAACCGCGAGCGGCTGGGGCAGGTGCTCGAGGTCGAGCGGGCGATGTGGGACGCCAGCCAGGCGGGCACGCCGAGCTTTGCAGTGCTGAAGGCTGCGCAAGACGGCTATGCTCGAGTGGGCCATCCCGAGGCCTGGCAGGAGCACCACCAGGGCGGGCCGGCGGGCTACTTCCCCCGCGACTTTCTCATCACGCCCACGGAGGCGCGGCCCGTGCAAGACGGCGTCGCCTACGCCTGGAACCCGTCGCTGCCGCACGCCAAGTCCGAGGACACCGTCCTCGTGACAGGAGGCGGGCTGGACAACCTCACCCACGACCCGCGCTGGCCGAGCCTCGAGGTGGGCGGACGGTCGCGGCCCGACATTCTCGTTCTCTGATGAGCCCAAAGGTCGGCCTCGTCGGCGCGGGCCGCTGGGCCGAGGTGCACAAGCGGGCGCTCGAGGAGGTGGACGCGACCTTGGCGGGCGTCCTGGTCTCGTCGGCGGGCAGCCGCGAGCGGGTGGCCAAGAGCTGGCGCGTGCGGGCGACCAGGCGACAGGACGACTTCCTCGCCTGGGATATGGACGCGGTCATCGTCGCCAGCCCCAACTACCTCCACGCCGAGCACAGCATCGCCGCCTTGGAGGCTGGCAAGCACGTCCTCGTCGAAAAGCCGATGGCGACCACGCTCGAGGACGGGCTGGTGGAACTCTACCGCTAGGATCGTCACGACATTGACGTGTCGCCGCCGAAAGTATTACGCTCATGCCATGAAATTCCATATCAGTGCTACTATCGACGAAGTCCTGGTCGCCGAACTGCGGTGGTTCAGCCGTCAGGAGAAACGGTCCTTCAGCAACCTGCTGGAGTTGGCCGTCGAAGCTCATCTCAGCAACAAGCAGGCCACGGATAAGGTTTACAGCACGCCCGGCAGCTTTGCCGGCTGCTTTTCCCGCGCCGAAAGCTGTGACCGCGATCAGGGGTAGATTTCTGATCGACACCAACGTGCTCATCTAGGCCACGCTCGAGAACGACCCCAGGTATTCGCGGGCCGAAACGGTGATCGCGCGGCCTTCTTTGGCAAGCGTCTACGTGGTTGACTCACGGCGCCGTCCACGGCTTCGGTCTATGATGGTGTATGTGGTTCAAGAGGCGCCTGGGGCTCATTGGCGCTCACTCCGGACCCGTTCTCATGGAGGGCGGGCCGGAGTGGGGTGCGCCCTACCTCATCGCCGCGCTGGCCGAAGCTGAGCGGCCGCTAGTCTGGCTCGAGCTCGCCTCGCGCGACGAGGGCGACTCCATTGCTCAAGGCAACAAGCTGGCGGACGCCATAAGGCGCGCTCTGGACGGCCCGCTCTTCGGCTACGGCATCGCCTACCGTTACGGCCTTTCGGTTCTGAAGACCCATCTGGAGCTGCTGGGTCCCTTTACCTTCGCCCTCTCTTACGCGGAACACGCGCCGGAACTGGCTCATGACCTGCTCTCGCTCCACGACGAGGCTAACCGGGTCGTCCTCCATTTCAACCGCCTTCCCGTCACGTTTGCACTCCCCGAAGACGCCCTGCTCATAGCTCCTACGGACCTCGCGCTCGGGCTCGAGGAGGCGCAAGAGCTTGCCGAGGGACTTCCCGCGCACGCGTTTCAAGAGCTTTGGGCCAACGCGGGCGGCGCCTACGAACCCCTTCTCGTGGCGCTACAGGAGCGGCGCTCTTTGCCTCCTCCGCTCAGGCCCGGACCCGAAGGCTTGCAGGCGATTCCGGGCCTCGAGCCGGCGGCGGAACCCGATACCTTAATCACGGCCTTGCTGAAAAGGGGGCGGTGGCTGGACGCACTCGAGCTGGCCGTGCGGCACCTGCCCGAACGGGTGCCGGAGGTACTGGAGGCGGCGGGTGAAGCGCCCTGGACCCAGGGACTGCAAGGGCGGCTTTATCCGCTTCTTTCAGCCTTGCCCGAAGACGTTAAACAGCAGGGAACCGTCTTGGGCTGGCGTCTTTTAAGCGCCCTGGCGTTAGGCAAGGAGCGCGAAGTTGTACCGGAGGTCGAGAGGCTGCTGGCGCGAGACGAAGCCCCTGAAATCCGCGCGCTCTACGCCGAAGCGCTCTTTGCCCAAGGCGATTTGGAAGCTTCCTTGCAGGAGTCGATGAGGGCGGCGAAGGCGTCCGAGAGCCCACTCACCCTCTACGCCTACGGCCAGGCTCTAGGTCTACAAGACCCTCATGAAGGTCAGGAGCAGCTCGAGCGCGCCCTGCGGCTGGCCGAGAGCAGGGGCGAACGCACCTTCGCCGCTCAGGTGGCCGAGGCGCTGGCCGCGCGCGCGACCACCCTGGGACGCTACCGCCGCGCGGCCGACTGGGCGGCCTGGGGCCTCAAGCTCTACTACCGGCAGGGCATGGGCCAGGCCCTGCTGCGGCTCGCCCTCATCAACGAGTCGGCCTTCGCGCGCCTGCTGTCAGGTGAGGCGGTGGGCCTGGCAGAAACCTTGCGTCACGAGTCCGGCTCCCTCGAGGGCGTTTACCCCTCCCTCGCCAGACTCTTGCGGACGACCTTAGCCGACCTGCTGCTGATAGAGGGAAACGTCGAGGCGTCCCTGTCCCTCTACCGGGAGTTCTGGCTGGACAATGAGAAGCGGGCGACCGTCGGGGCGTTGGCAAATCTCTACGTGCGGGCGCTCCTGGAGGCGGGTGAGGCGGATGAGGCGCTTAGGGTAGGCGCACAGGCGGTAGAGCTGAGCCGGGGCTTGCATCTCGTCAACACCCGGCGCGCCGGCTTGGCGCTGGGGATGGCTCTGAGCGAAACCGACCCTGACCGCGCCACCCTTGTTTTGGAGCAGGCCCTTCACGAGTTCCAACAGCCTCTCTTCGCTCCCCGTCTGGCGCAGGCCAGCCTCTATCTGGCAAGGGCACAGGTGCGGCTCGGCCACCCGAACAGGGCCCTAGCAGCTCTGGAGGCAGGGCGCGCCGGCCTTCAGGAGCTGGGCAGGGAGGGGCTCCACTATCTGGCCGGCCCTCCCGAGGCGTTCCAGGAGGTGTTCGGCCTGCTCACGGGCGAACAGGCCGCGCTCGAGCTGCACTTTCTGGGCGCCGCCACCGCCCGCCTCGGTGGAAAGACTACAGGTCTGAGTCAAAGGTTTGCCGACCTCATCGCCGTCCTGGCCCTGCACCCGGAGGGCATGAGCGGTGAAAGGTTGACCTTGAGCGTCTACGGGGAATTCGGAAACGCCAAGGTGTGCAAAGCGGAACTCGCCAGACTCCGTAAAAAAGTCCCACTCGAAAACCGCCCTTACCGCCTGGGAACCGCCGTGACGGCGGATTTCCTCGAGCTTGACGCGCTCCTGCGAGACGGCCGCTTGATGCAAGCCCTGGCGCTTTACCGGGGGCCGCTGCTGCCGAAGTCGGAAGCCCCCGAGGTCGTCGCGGCAAGGGAACAACTGGACGAAACGCTGCGCCAGGCGGTACTCGCC
>JALZLY010000243.1 GCA_030858465.1 Deinococcota bacterium | reverse complement strand
CGTTGGTGAGGGAATATACTTTGGCCCATGAACACACCCATAAACAGCAGACGGCAACCGGCAGCGTTTCGGCAGCGTTTCGGCTTTTTTCTCGTCGGTAGCCTACTTGCGGCGCTTTGCACCGTCTCCCAGGCGCAAAGCCAAGAGCTCACCTCTGGCCTCTGGAGCTTGCAAACCATCGAACAGGGCGGCGAAGCCCTCAGGCCGGACAACCCGCACCGCTACACCCTCGTCTTCGAGGAGGATGGGCGCGTGAGCGTCCAGGCGGACTGCAACCGAGGCGCGGGACGCTATCTGCTGGAGGGCCAGGGGCTTGTCCTCAGCCTCGCCTTCACCCGCGCGCTCTGCCCGCCCGGTTCGCTGTTCGACGCCTTTGCCCGAGCCCTCGAGGCGAGCACGTCGTTCACGCTCGAGGGCGATGTGCTCTCGCTCGTGTCTCCTGGCGCTGTGATGACCTTCACCGCGGCGCGAGAGGAGAGCGACGCCCCTAGCCCCGACTGTCCCGGCGGCGCGGTCCTGACGAGGAGCGGGAGGGTCTGCGGCACGGCGCAAGACGGCGACTCCGTGCGCGCCTTTTTGGGCGTTCCCTACGCTGAAAGCACCGCCGGCGAAAACCGCTGGCGCGCCCCCGTTCCCAAAGCTCCCTGGCCGGGCACCTGGCAGGCGGACGCCTTTGGCCCCATCTGCCCGCAGAACGGTGCGGCCGAGGGCCTGCCGCCGCAGAGCGAGGACTGCTTGTCAGTGAACGTCTGGACGCCCGCCCAGGCGGGGGCGGACCTGCCGGTGCTGGTGTTTATCCACGGCGGCGCCTTTGTCATAGACTCGAGCGCCGCCCGCCTTTACGCGCCGGACGGCCCCCACCTCTACGACGGCGGCCGCCTGGCCGAGGACCAAAACCTGGTCGTCGTCACCTTCAATTACCGTCTGGGCGCGCTCGGTTTTCTCGCCGGGGTAGCGGGCCTGGAGGGCAACTACGGCATTATGGACCAGCAGCTCGCGCTGCGCTGGGTAAAGGAAAATATCGCGGCCTTTGGCGGCGACCCTGCGCTGGTGACGCTCGCGGGCGAGAGCGCGGGCGCGGCCTCGGTCGGTCTTCATCTCCTGGCCGCGCCCGAGAGCGCAGCGCTTTTCGGTGCCGCCATCATGCAGAGCAACCCTTTCGGCATCCCCTTCAAGGACCTCTTTGAGGCGCGGGTCCTGGGCGAGGCCTACCTGCTCGGCCAGGGCTGCTGGTTTCGCTTCGACCAGGCCGCCTGCTTGCGGGACAAGCCCGTCGAGGACCTGCTGAGGGGGCAAGCGGGAAGGTTTTTGCGCTTGCAGCTTGTGAACTTCGGTCTGGACGTTATTCTCACCTGGGCGCCCGTCGTCGACGGCCGGCTCATCACCGAGCAGCCCCTGGCGGCCGCCCTGGGCGGGGCCATCACCAAGCCGGTGCTGCTGGGCAGCAACCAGGACGAGGGCATCATCTTCTTCCCGGCCGACAGGTCAGCCAGCCTGCTCGAGTACAACGCCACCTTGGGGGTGCTCTTCGGTCAGGATAATTTCCGGCGCATCTTGAGCCGCTACCCGCTCGAGCCGGACAACCGCGAAAACACCATTCGCGTCGCCACCGATTTTCTCCTCGTCTGCAGCAGCCGAGCGGCCGCCGCGGCCGCGCAGGGCCGCGTCTACCTTTACGATTTCACGCACGTACCGTCGTTCGACCTGTGGAGCGGCCTCTATCCCGGCTGCGCCGACAGAAGCTGTCACGGCGACGAACTCGCCTTCGTCTTCGGCTCGGCGGGGGGCGAAAAGACCTTTAGCGCCGAAGAGGCAAGGCTCGCCGAGGCGATGGGGCGCTACTGGGGCGGCTTCGCCGGAAGCGGGCATGACCCCAATGCCGGGCGCGGCCCGGACGACCCTCTCTGGCCCCTCTTCAGCGAGACGGGCCGCGCCCTCGAGCTGGCCGTTCCCATGAGGGTCGGCGCAGCGGATGCCCAGGGCGCCAGGCACAACTGCGACTTTTGGGACGGCTTCGGCTACGAGCTGCCACGCCTGCACCAACGCCTCGAGACCGCGCCGGACCCCAACTAGGCTATCCTAGGCTATGCTCACGCAGACCCGCGCGCCCTTCTGCCTCGCCCTGCTCCTCGTCCTCGGCTTGGCCCTTCTCTCGCCGGGACGGGCCCAGACGACGCTCGAGTACTGGCACGCCCACAGCGGCACGCCCGAGACGGTCTTGAACGAGCTCATCGACGCCTTCAACGGCTCGCAGCCGGACTACCGGGTGGTGCCGCGCTACGCGGGCAACTACGCCGAGAGCGCCATCCGGCTGGTCGCCGCGCTCAGCGCCGGCAATCCGCCGGTCCTTTACGAGGCCGAGGTGACGGTCTTTCCGCGCCTCGCCGAGGAGGGCAGCGTGCTCGAGCTG
>JALZLY010000242.1 GCA_030858465.1 Deinococcota bacterium | reverse complement strand
TTATGAAGCCTTTGTTCCGCAGGAAGCAGCACGTATCCTGAACCGAATAGAGTTCCACTACACGCCTAAGCATGGCTCTTGGTTGAATACCGTTCGTCCAGCTTGACTGGATGGCTGAGATCGAACTCTCGGTGCTCTCGCGTCAGTGTCTCAACAGGCGTATTCCCGACAAGCACATGCTGGAACAAGAGATCAGCGCTTGGGAAGCTGAGCGCAATGCCTCTCAGGCTACCGTCGATTGGCGCTTCACCACTGCCGACGCTCGTATCAAGCTCAAGCGCCTCTATCCGTCAATTCATGCTTGACAGACCACTAGGGTCTGTCTGATTGAACAGGTCTCATTGCCGTGCTGCACGCGAAAATCACCCTTTTGGGCTAAATACTCTTTAAGTCCGTCAGGAACGTTAAATCTAGCTTTAGTCAGACAGACCCTAGCAAAGGATCAAACTGAAGTTGTGTCTCCTGGCAACAATACTGGGGGTACCATGAAAGCACCCCCAACATTCGCTCTTATCAGGCCCGACGCCACATCATCTCGCGCTTGAGCTGTTCGATGGCCTCGGTGATGGGGATGTCTCTGGGGCAGGCCTCGGTGCAGTTGTAGGCGGTGCGGCAGCGCCACAGACCGGTGGACTGGTTCAAGACCTCCATGCGCTCGGACGTGCCCTGGTCGCGCGAGTCGTAGATAAAGCGGTGGGCGTTGACGATGGCCGCCGGGCCCAGGTAGGAGCCGTTCGTCCAGAAGACGGGACAGCTGGTGGTGCAGGCCGCGCAGAGGATGCACTTGGTGCTGGCGTCGTAGACGGCGCGGTCCTCGGGGCTCTGCAGGCGCTCGCCCGCCGGGGCCGGATCGTGGTTGATGAAGTAGGGCAAGATGGCCTTGTAGGAGTCAAAAAAGGGCTCCATGTCGACGATCAGGTCCTTGATGACCCTGAGACCGCGGATGGGTTCGACGGCGATGGCGGCGCCCAGATCGCGCACCAAGATCTTGCAGGCGAGGCGGTTGACACCGTTGATCAGCATGGCGTCCGAGCCGCAGATGCCGTGCGCGCAACTCCTGCGAAACGTCAGGCTGCCGTCGATCTCCCACTTGATCTCGTGCAGGACGTCCAAAACGCGGTCGGTCTCGCGGACTGCAAGCTTGTACTCGGCCCAGTAGGAGCGCTTGTCCTCTTCGGGGTTGAAGCGCTTGATCTTGACCGTCGCTTCGATCGTGTCCATGCTTGGGGCGCTGGCCTGGGCTGTGGCCTGGGCTGTGGTCTCGTCTTTTGCTGTTGCCGGCACCTCCGGTGCCACCATCCGTTCGTTCGTTGCCATGATGCCTTTCTTGAAGATAGGACTGGGTGCTGTTCGCGTAGCTCGACCCGAAGAGTCAGCGTAGTGACGAAGTGAGGACTGAAGGTGCTTGCTTTGGCGCAGCCCTCACTTCGTGGAGCTTCGCGAACAGACCTCAGCACTCAGTCCTGTTAGTACACTCTGGGTTTGGGCTCGTACTTGCCCAGGGTGACGGGTTTGTAGTCGATGCGCACGCCGTCGCCCTGCTTATAGACGAGGCTGTGCTTGAGCCAACTCTCGTCGTCGCGCTCCTTGAAGTCCTCGCGGGAGTGCGCGCCGCGCGATTCCTTGCGGTTCAGGGCGGCGTGGACGAGCGTCTCAGCGTTGTCCAGGAGGAAGCCGAGTTCGACGGCTTCCATGAGCTCGGAGTTGTACTGCTTGCCCCTGTCGTCTACGCCGATGCTCTGGTAGCGGGCCTTGAGTTCTTTTAGGACCTCGACCTGCTTGCAGAGCAGCTTTGCGGTGCGGAAGACGCTGGCGTTGTCCTGCATCGTCTCCTGGAGCTCCTTGCGCAGCCTGCCGACCTTCTCCTGGCGCGGTCCCCTCATGACGATGTCGATGAGGTCGCGGGCGTAGTCCTGCGGGTCCTTGGGCAAGGCGCCGAATTCGGCCTCGGCGGCGTACTTCGAGGCGATCATGCCGGCGCGGCGGCCGAAGACGATGAGGTCACCCAGGGAGTTGGTGCCCAGGCGGTTGGCGCCGTGCAAGCTCGCGCAGGCCACCTCGCCCGCGGCGTAAAGACCCCGCACCACGGTGTTGTCGCCGTCCAGAATAACCTCGGTGTCGATGTTGGTGGGGATGCCGCCCATCGCGTAGTGGGCGGTGGGCTGGATGGGCACGAGTTCCTTGACCGGGTCCACGCCCAAGTAGATGCGCGCGAACTCGGTGATGTCGGGCAGCCGCTCCTCGATGATGTGCGCGTCGATGTGGGTGAGGTCTAAGTGGATGTAGTCCTTATCCGGCCCGCAGCCGCGGCCCTCGCGGACTTCTAAGTACATGGCGCGGGAGACCATGTCCCTGGGGGCTAGGTCCTTGATCGACGGCGCGTAGCGCTCCATGAAGCGCTCGCCGTCCACGTTGCGCAGAAGCCCGCCCTCGCCGCGCGCGCCCTCGGTCAAGAGGACGCCCAGCTTGTAGAGGCCGGTCGGGTGGAACTGGTAGAACTCGGGGTCTTCCATGGGGATGCCGCGGCGGTAGGCCACGCTCATCAGGTCGCCGGTGAGGGCGTGGGCGTTCGAGGTCACCTTGAACATGCGGCCGTTGCCGCCCGAGGCGATGATCGTCGCCTTGGCCAAGAAGGTGTGGAGCTCGCCGGTGGCGAGTTCGTAGGCCACCACGCCGCGGCACTCGCCACCTTCCATCACGAGGTCCAAGACGTGGAACTCGTTGAAGAAGATGACCTTGTCCTTGATCGACTGCTGGTAGAGGGTCTGGAGGATCATGTGGCCGGTGCGGTCGGCGGCGTAGCAGGCGCGCTCGACCGCGGATTTGCCGAACTCGCGGGTGTGGCCGCCGAACTTGCGCTGGGCTATTCTGCCCTCGGGCGTGCGCGAGAAGGGCAAGCCCATGTGCTCGAGCTCGTAAACCGCCTCGATCACCTCGCGGGAAAAGACCTCGGCGACGTCCTGGTCCGTGAGATAATCGCCGCCCTTGATGGTGTCAAAGGCGTGCCACTCGGCGTGGTCCTCGGAAACGTTGCCGAGAGCGGCGCCGACGCCGCCTTGGGCCGCGCCGGTGTGCGAGCGGGTCGGGTAGAGCTTGCTGATCACCGCGACCTTTACGCCGGGCTGCTGCGCCGCGTAGCGCGCCGCCATCATGCCCGCGCCGCCCGCGCCGACCACGATCACGTCGTATTTATGAGCTTTTACCATCACACCCCCTACTGCCCCGCCGCGCGCAGGGCGTCACCCATCTGCTGAAAGCTGAAGGTCCAGAGCGTCATGATGCCGAAGACGAAGATGCCCGCCGTGAGGCTGTAGAGCAAGATCTTGGTCCAGGCCCGCGCCGAGCGGTTCCTGATGTAGTCCTCGACGCTGTAGCGCAGGCCGTTCATGCCGTGGAGCATGGCCAGGCCCAGGAGAAAGGTGTCGTAGATGCGCACCCAGGCGATCGACTGGCGCTCGACCACGAAGGCGTAGTCGATGCTGGCGGCGTTGATGGCGATGTTGTACATCCACAGGTGGCCGAAGGTGAGAAAGACCAGCAGAAAACCCGAGACGCGCATAAAGACCCACCAGGCGAGCTCGCTGTTGCTGCTGTAGGTCGCCCTGGCCTGGCTCAGGGTTCTGGGGGTGGTGGTCGCCATCAGTGTACCAGGTCCGCGATGATCTCGGGGACGACCTTGATCAGGACCGGAATGCCGATGATGGTCGTCACCACCAGGACCGCGTACCAGAGCTGCCTTTGGTACCTGACGCCCCAGTCGGTAAAGTCCATGACGATGATTCTGAGGCCGTTGAGGGCGTGGTAGACGACGCCGGCCATGACCAGGACCAGGCCGACCCGGAAGATGCCGGTATGAAAAAAGCCCATGACCCGGTTGGCGATGTCAGGGCCGAACATCACCAGGCTGATGTTCATGACGTGCGTGAACAGATAGACAGCGATGGCGATCCCTGACGCGCGGTGCAGAATGAAGGCCCACTGCCCTTCTCTTCCTCGGTACATCTCTTCGACCTCCCCTGAGGGTTTCGTGGTGGAGGGTCTGTGGCTGACACCATCCCACCGTTCCCTTTGGCAAAGTCTATCATGGGGGTTCGGCCCCCCTTGGTAGCAGGGAACGGCTTTGAAACCTCGCGCTCCACCACGTCCTGGCGGGCGTCGCGGGCGAAAACCGCGCCTGTATACCAGAGCGGGTACAACACCTGCCTGCCGCGCCTCAATCCTCGTCGTAGAGTGCCCGGTAGATGTGGTAGTTGAGCATGACTTGCTGGATGTACTCTCTGGGTTCCTGCCGGTCGATAAAGCGCAAGAAGTCCTCGCGGTTGCCGCTGACGGGCGGCGCGGCGTAGAGGCGGCCTATATAGCCCGGCCCGCCGTTGTAGGCGGCGGTGACGAGCTCGAGGTCGCCACCGAACTGGTCCAGCAGCCGCCTCAGGTAATAGGTGCCGTAGCGGATGTTGTCATAGGGATCGAAGGCGTCGCCGGGCGTTTCTCTCTTGAGTTCGGCCAGCCAGCCCCAGGTGGGAGGAATGACCTGCATGAGCCCTTGGGCGTTCGAGACCGACACCGCCCTGGGGTAGTAGCGCGACTCCTGGCGCATCACCGCCCAGATGAGATAAGGATCGACGCCCCAGTGCTCGGCCTGGTGGGTGACCAGCTCGCTGTAGGCCCTGGGGTAGGCCAGCCGCCAGGTGCGCAGGTCGCGGCTGCCCTCGAGGAGCCAGTGGTTGGCTATCAGGTAGCTCTGCCGGAAGTCGCCCAGGTTGTAGAGCGCTTCGGCTATGTCGGCGGCGCTGGCCTCGTCACCAGCCTCCCTGGCGGCAAAGCGCAGCTCGCCGATGGCGGCCCCGAAGTCACCCGCCCGGGCGAGCGCATGGGCCAGCTCGAGCGCCGGGTGCCCGCTCTTGGGCAACAGGCTGGTGGTAGGCGGCCCGAGCGCCTTGCCTAGCGACAGCCCGAGATAGCTATGGTCCGGCATGAGCGCCCGGGCCGAGGCCTGCGCGCCCTCGTCGCCCAGGCGCCCGGCCAGGACGAAGGCGCGGTAGGCGGCGTCGTCGGCGTAGACGGTGCCCGACCGCGTCAGCTCGAGGTAGAGGGCGATGGCCTCGCGGTAGCGCCCCTCGGCCTCGAGCCGCTCGGTCACGCCCCAGAGGTTGTGGGCGTCGCCCGCCCGGCGGTAGAAGTCGGTGGCGCGTGCGGTGTCCTCTGCCCGCCGGGCGATGTGCCCGCGGTAGGAGAGCGCCTGCGCGCCCGGCAAGTCAGCGAAGAGCGCGTCCGCCTCGGGGTTGCGGCCGAGGTCGAAGAGGCTCGAGGCCTCGCCGTAGCGCGCTCGCTCGCTCTCCGGCTCATCTTGCAGCCAGAGGCGGTAGGCCGCCAGCGCCTCCTCGTGGCGGCCGAGCGCGCGCAGGATGGGCGCCGTGAGCGAGGGTCGCGACAGGCCCTCCAGAGCCTCGAGCGCCTGCTCGTAGAGCCGCGCCCCCATCAGCCTCTCGGCGCGCTCGGCCGGGCTGGCGGCGAGGCGGCTCACGC